>CAYFOB010000249.1:0-2126 GCA_964344525.1 uncultured Thiomargarita sp. | reverse complement strand
GGGGGCAAATTAGGCATTGCAAACAAATAATCACGATAACGACGCACCTCAGCACCGCGCCAACGAACAAGTGGCTGGCGATTTTCTTGCGCTGTGACTATATCACTAAAAATATGTTGAAGCTGCACCGTTGATGGGAGGGTTAATCCGAGATTTTTTATCCAAAATCGCAAAACATTACGTTGCCGTGCCAAACTGAAGCGGGATAAGGCAGGTAAAAACAATTGCTCAGGCTTATCCCCTTGACAAGACTGCAAATCCTCCTCACCCAAAGTTTGCACTAATTCATCCGCCTCTGCCTGATGACGAGCGACACGGCTCAAAATATGACTCACACTGCGCCAACGTTGCTGAAAAAGCGGCATAATTTTATGGCGTAGAAAATTGCGATCAAATCGGATATCAGCATTACTGCTGTCTTCTACCCAGCGCAAATCCGCTTTGAGGGCATAATCATGCAATTGGGCACGAGTGTATGCCAACAAAGGGCGAACAAGCCAACCTTTACCCAAACGACTTACTGGCGGCATAGCCGCTAACCCGGCAACGCCAGCACCACGTAATAACTGTAATAATAAAGTTTCGGCTTGATCATCTGCATGTTGAGCTGTTAATACGACATCACCTGGAGCGAGTAATTGTGCTATCGCCTCATAACGAGCGGAGCGGGCGTTGGCTTCGAGACTTTCTCTAGGGGCGACACGGACATTAACTGGTATGACATCACACGGAATCCCTAAAACATGACAGGTTTCTTGACAATGTTTTGCCCAATCATCAGCTTGGGGCTGTAAACCGTGATGAATATGAAGAACATGTAATTCAGAATTTAAATGTGAACGTAATTGTGCCAGCGCATGTAATAAAACATGAGAATCCAAACCACCGCTATAGGCTATCCACAAATGATGTGTAGGAGGAAGGATATGTAATAAAGTTTCGAGAAAATTATAAACTGAAAAGCTCATTAAACTAATTTAATTGATTTTTTGAATTGCTTAAGTTAATATCTATTTAAATTACCCATGCCGAATCGCCGCCTTTGTGTGGCGACGTACAGCGGGTTGAATACCTGAGTTTCATATTTATTCAATGCGTTTAGCCAAGGTGGGTTGATACTGCTTCTAATAACTCATCCGCTTTAAAAGGCTTAACCAAATATCCTTTCGCACCCATCATTGTTCCCCAAACTCGATCATTTTCCATATCTAGGGAAGACACAATTATTATAGGAATGGATTTAGTCTCAGAACTTGTGGTAATCTGGCGAGTAGCTTGATAACCATTTAATTTACCTGGCATGATAACATCCATAAGAATTAAATCAGGCTGTAAATTTGTCGCCTTGTCTATGCCTTCTTCACCGCTGAAAGCGAGAGAGGTTTGATGACCTTGACGTTCAAGAATACTCTTAATAATCTTAAGTTCTGTAGGCGAATCATCCACTATCAAGATGTGAGCCATAGTTTTATTCCTTGTTCTCTTGCTAGTTAGTTTTTAAATTTAACCTGCTGATTTCACAATATAGGTTTTTATTGCTTGTTTCCAAAGCCAGAGACGGAATACTTTTTGCTTGTAAAAATTATCGCTTCAACGACAAATCTTTTTTTCATAATCATATCTCCGATCAAACGTTAAGCAATATACATACCAAATACATTCATTGCCATTAATTTTTGGGATTTCTTGCATGATGGAAAATATGCTCACATCCATTTTGAATCAAATAAACCCTAACTACGAAGCTGTTTTTTGATATCGGTAGGCAAATTATCATTGATAAAGTGATAGGTAGAAAAAACCCTAATAGAATTAATTTGTTTTTGGCGGGTAGTTGCTTATTTGTGAATCCAAATTCATGTCGTAATAATGATCAAAACACTTTTCGCGTCACATAATGTAGATTTATGCTGAAAAAAAAATTCCTATCATTATTGATAATACCCATAAGGGCATATCTTAAATATCCTACAAAAATTTTTAAAAATTATCTATAATACCAATACTCGTAATTAAACAACAAATTGATAGAATAACACAAATTTGTGTTGGAAATTGGGACTTGCTATTTGCTTAGAGGCTGTTTTGGAAAAAAATGAGAGAAGACTCTTTACCTTTTCAGAAAA
>CAYFOB010000248.1:5195-6416 GCA_964344525.1 uncultured Thiomargarita sp. | reverse complement strand
ATCGCAAACATGCATTCCCAAACAGAGTTTGGGAACGAGGGTGCGTAACATCAGAGGATAAGTCAAAAACGCGCATGCTTTTGACTTATCCTTTTTTAAAAGTAATCCTTGTAGTTATTGATTTTGCAAGAATAATGCCATTGCACTTAATTGTATGAATCAGAATTTTAATCTTAAATTCTGATTCATACAATAGGCTTCACTGATATAACCACACCCGCAACATAGAAAGCAATTTATCAGTATCCACCGGTTTTGCCAAATAGTCATTGGCACCGGCTTCTATGCATTTTGCCTTGTCACCCTTCATGGCTTTCGCAGTGAGGGCGATTATGGGTAATTGACGAAACTGGGGTTTTGCTCGGATTTTTTGCATGGCTTCATAGCCGTCCATTTCTGGCATCATAATATCCATTAAGATCATATTAATATCAGAGTGCTCTTCCAATAAATCCAATGATTCTTTACCATTGCTGGCAACAACGACGTCCATTTCCCGATCTTCTAAAACCGTCATCAGGGCAAAGGTATTACGGATATCATCATCCACGATCATGACCTTTTTACCTTTCAAAATGGCTTCTTTATCATGTACCATCCGTAGCATTTGCTGCTTGTCTTCAGATAAATTGCCTTCCACTTGATGGAGAAATAGGGTAGCCTCATCCAACAAACGTTCAGGTGATTTTACCGTTTTGACGGTGATATTTCCCGCGACTTGTTGCAATAAAGCTTGCTCGGACTCACTCAAATTACGGTTTACGTGGAGAATCACCGGAATTTGGGACAAGTCTTCCTCCTTGTGCAATGATTCAAGCAATTGGATGCCTGATCCTTGTTCGACATCCACGTCAATAATCAGACAGTCAACGGTAGAATTTTTTAGGCGCTCCAGTGCTGCTATCTTTGTTGCAACCGATGTGGTTTCGACTTTCCCCCCCCCAGTTAAATCCACAATTTGCTGTCGATGGGAATCGTTATCAACCACAATCAATAAATTTTTCACCGTTTGGGCAATAAACTGTTCTATCTCTTTAAAAGCAGCCCCCAGTTCTTCTATATTGACAGGTTTATGCAAATAACCAATTGCCCCCATTTTTTTCGCATCCATACTGTGATCATGAGCCGACATAAAATGTACAGGGATATGTCGCGTTTCAGGATTTTCTTTGAGCCTTTCCATGACTGACCAACCATCAAGTTGGGGTAAACCAATATCAA
>CAYFOB010000248.1:1701-5118 GCA_964344525.1 uncultured Thiomargarita sp. | reverse complement strand
CTGTTCAGCCAATTCCAAACCCACTTTACCATCCTCAGCCAGGAGGTATTTAAATTGCTTTTCTTGAGCCAATTCAGCGACTACCTTTGAAAAGGTACGATCATCTTCAATAATCAAGATGGAGCGATCCTCTGGTTTCAAATTATCCCTGTCATCGTCAATTTGTTCTTCCTGGGGTTCAATCGTCTCTGCGCTGGTGGCAGCTGGTACTTGTTTTTCTTCATGGGCATGAGGTGATGACTGTAGCTGATATGGACCTTCTCTTTCTTCACATTCTTCAGTACCAAACGGCTTTTCAATTTTTTCAGGCAGATAAAGCGTGAAAGTACTGCCCTTGCCCTCTTCACTGTGCAAAAATAAGTCGCCACCGAGCGCGCGGGCTAATTGACGGGAAATGGATAAACCAAGTCCTGTCCCCCCATAGCGCCGATTGGTACTACCATCGGCTTGTTGAAAGGCTTCAAATATCAATTGTTGTTTTTCTTTGGGAATGCCTATACCAGTATCTGTCACGCCTATGGCAATGGTTTTGCTAATATCCAAGCGCGTGATAGAGAGATTATCAATGTTATCAGGACGTTGTATTGCCACGGAGATGCCCCCATCATGGGTAAACTTAAAGGCATTCGATAGCAGGTTATTGATGATTTGATTGAGTCGTTGCCCATCAGTACGCAAAACGTTTGGTAAATTATTGGCCATTGTGACTTGGAAAGTCACCCCCTTATCTTCAGCAACATGACGGAATTTTTGATCAATTGTGTTTACCATGTCTGGCAATTGCAGCTCTTCCAATGTGACTTGAATTTTGCCCGCTTCCACCTTGGAAAGATCAAGAATTTCATTGATCAGCGTGAGCAAGTCGGAACCTGCACTGTGAATGGTTTTGGCATATTCCACTTGTTTTTCGCTCAAATTCCCCTTTTTGTTCTTAGCCAACAATTGTGCTAAAATTAACAAGCTATTTAAAGGCGTGCGTAATTCATGCGACATATTGGCCAAAAATTCCGATTTATATTTGCTTGCTAATGCCAATTCATGGGCTTTCAATTCAATCGCCGCTTTCGCCTTTTCCATTTCCACTTGGCTAAGTTGTAGTGCTTCATTTTTATCACTGACTTCTTTTTGTTGCCGTTCTAGCTCTTTGGTGCGTTCTTCTAACTCCTCATTAATCTGGCGCAATTCTTCTTGTTGAGATTGCAATTCTTCAGACTGGCTTTGCAGTTCCTCAGATTGGCTTTGTAGCTCTTCATTAGAGTTCCTCAGATCGTCCTGTTTCTTTTGCAATTCGCCCTTTTGTGCTTGCAATTCATCAGCTTGTTGCTGGGTTTTATCCAACAGAATTTGCGTCTTAGTGCGTGATTCAGCCGTATTCACTGCAATCCCAATATTCAACATCATTTGTTGGATAAACTCCTGTTGAAGGGGACTCAACGTTCTGGGAGAACCAATTTCAATCACGCCTTTCACATCATTTTCATACAAAAATGGGATGAGAAACACATGATGAGGTATTGCAACCGTTAAGCCTGACTGCGTAATATGGGTGTATTCTTCAGGTGTGTGCACACGAGAAAACATTTTTTTCTCCAACGCCACTTGTCCAACCAAGCCTTCCCCCACCTCAAATTTTTTGGGTATTTTGTTATTTTCAGTAAAAGCATAAGCAGCAATCATTTCTAAATAAGGTGTTTGCTCATCTCGTTTCACCAAATAAAATAATCCGACCTGCGCTTCAACATAAATGGTCAAAAAAGAGATAATCTTTTTCGCCAAGATGGCTATTTCCTGTTCACCACTCATCAGACCACTTAATTCTGCCTGCCCCGTTTTAAGCCAATCTTGCTTGGTATTCTCTTTGGTGGCTTCTGACAGTTTGGCGGAGGCGGTTTCTAGGGCATCTTTGATTTGTACAAAATTGCCTTGGTAGTTTGCATGTGCCTTAACTACTTCGCCTGCGACTAATCCCTGAGACATTTGAACAATATCTTCAACCACTCGCGATTGGTTAGTCAATGCATGTTCCAAAGCCTCTTTAATTTGGACAAAATCTCCCCGGTATTCTGACTGAGGCGCAATCTTCAAATTGCCTGTGGCCAAGTTTTGAGAAACCATCACAATATCCTCAATCACCAGCCGCAGATTAACAATCATCTGCTGTAAGGCTTTGCTCATCAAGCCTATTTCATCATTTGTCTTCACTTCAAAGCTTAGGTTTGTGTTACCATCAGCAAGCTGACGCGCTATATTGGTCATAGTATGTACAGGATTAGCAATCGTACTGCTAAAAAATAATGCAATCAGCACCACGATCACAATACCAAAGCCTAAAATGAGTATCATCCAATCTAACATATCCTCTACAACCGCTAAGGCTTCGTCATGATCCATTTTGGCATTCAATGACCAACGGACACCATAAATGTTGAGTGGCGTGTGGGCAATAATGCTCAACTTTCCACGATAGTCAACAATTTCTTTTACACCAGTTTCGCCCGCCGCTGAGGCACGAGTCGCTTTGGTATCTACCTTTTGTTTGAAAAGGGAATTTTCCTTGAAAAGGGGAGAATTTGAACGTAGCAAAAAATCATCAGAACTCACTAGAATCGTTTCACCAGTTTCACCGAGCCCTTCACGTTCTTGCATAATGGCGTCTATTTCGGCGACTGACAATTGGAAAATCAATACCCCTTCTAGTTCATTGTTATGAATAACGGGCGATCCCACAAATGCGGCTGCTCCATTAGAGGGTTCAAAGTAGGCAAAATCCGCCAAAAATGTCGCGTTATGATCTTTGCTAGCAAACGCTTTTTGAAAAACCTGCCCAAGATTTGTTTTAGCATAGGGTCCATCCCTCAAAGAAGTGCCAAAATCCCCCTTTTTCGCCACACTGTAAATAATGTAACCTTCGTGCGGTTCTACCAAAAAAATATCATGGTAGCCGTAGGTTTTCATGTACTCCTTAAACATCTGATGATATTGCACATGTGCCGCGGTATAGTCACTGCTATCACCTGCCGTCGTTAGGTTTGCTTTGCCCAGATACAGAGAACGGTATTGCTTAGCCGCTTCTTCCTCGCTGATGCCCAATGTCTCTTTTTGGTGCTCAAGAGCCTCATGAAGCGCATGCGTGGCTGCAATAATAGACGGATTGCTAGAAAAAACTCTTAAATCACCTAAACGCTCATTGAAATAATTTGTGATCTGCCGCGCTTTGATGTCACGCACCGCAATCAACTTATTGATCACTTCATCTTCTAATGCCGTTTTGGCACGTTCATAACTCATCCATCCCAAAATGATCAATGGAATGACTGAGACTGCGAGAAACAATAAAATGAGTTTACCTCGCAGAGAGTGGAAAAAACTGAGATGTGTCTCAGTTGATGAAAACACCTGAGTGTTCATCAAGTTGAC
>CAYFOB010000248.1:0-1687 GCA_964344525.1 uncultured Thiomargarita sp. | reverse complement strand
TATTGAAAGTTTTCTCGTTCAAACAAAGGCTTCGCTAAGACGTTGTACTCAAAAGCCTTTCCATTTGTGTACGTGATTCTGCCGTATTCACAGCTACCCCAATAATTGGCATCACTTGTTGGAGAAAGTCCTGTTGAAGGCTTGTCGGTTCCTTGCTAAAACCGATTTCAAGAACGCCTTTCACAGCCCCTTCATAAAAAAATGGGATAATAAGCACATAGTGGGGGACTGCATTGGCTAAACCTGATTGAATAATATGGGTGTACTCCTCATAACTGTGGCTACGAAAAAGCGTTTTTTGTTCCATAACCGCTTCTCCAATTAAACCTTCACCGATCTTAAATCGATTAAGCACAGTGTTAGTATAAGCATAAGTGGCGATGGCTTCTAAATAGGATTCGTCTTGTTTTAATAAATAAAATAACCCAACCTGCGCCTCAGCATAAGGAATGAGGAAAGTGAGGATTTTTTTGGCGAGTTTCACATTCTCCTGTTCACCACTGATTGCGCCATTTAATTGCGCTTGTCCCGTTTTAATCCAATCTTGTTGTATATTTTGTCGTGTCGCCTCTGCCAATTTGCCTGCAGCCGTTTCTAGTGCCTCCTTAATTTGTACGAAATCCCCTCGGTATTCCGCCTGCGCTTTGACATTTTGATTACCAGCTGCTAATCCCTGAGAAACTTGGACAATGTCTTTTACTACATGTAATTGGTTGGACATGGCAGTTTCTAAGCCTTTTTTGATTTGGATCAAATCGCCATGGTATTCTGCTTGGGGCGTGACTTGCAAATTACCTGCTGCCAAATTTTGAGATATATAGACAATATCATTGATCACCGTTTTAAATGAATGGGTAACCGCATCAAATGCGCGCCCAATTTCACCCATTTCATCTTTTAAGGCAGTCACTTCACCAACCTGCTTAGTCTCAGTGAGATCACCTGCAACCAACTGTTGAGCAATCGCATTAATAATCCGTACAGATTTAACAATGTGGTGGGCAAGTAAGAAACTGAGCAAGCCACTTAATATAATAACAATGAGTAGGCTAATGAGGGTAGTACCAATAACACTTGATCGGGTGGCTTGGGCATTTTGATACATGTGATTGGCTTTGTTAGCAGCGTAGTCTCGTAGCGCTTGCATCTGGCGATTGAGCAATGCGACATGTTTAGCGCCTTTGCCTTTGGTAATCGCAGCCGCTTTGCGTTGTTGCCCATTTTTCATCAAAACAATCACCTCTTCACGAATTGGCGTCCAATCCTTAAAAATTTGGATTGTTTTAGCGATTAACGTGGCACCTTCCTTGCCAAGAATCCACTCTTCAACAATGGCAAATTGTTTGTAAACTTCTTGTTCATATTGGTTCACTACTGCATGTGCCGCATTTATCTCTGCCACGTCTGCCGCTAAGGCAACATCTTTCATGCTACGGTGCATTTTGACAATGCCAGTATCAGCACTGAGCACAGCCCGTGTCACTTGCAAAGGATGGTTATAGATTTTGGTAGTTAGCCCAGCCAAAACATCCATCTGAATAAGCCCATAGATATTGACGGCGCTGCACAGTAATATTACGAAACCAAAAGCCAAAAGTAGTTTTGTGCGGATATTGATTGTCATATTTTTGCTCCTTTTTTAAATCATATTTTTATTTTGAACTGTGATTCTTATGATTTATGTGAT
>CAYFOB010000247.1:0-6429 GCA_964344525.1 uncultured Thiomargarita sp. | reverse complement strand
CTTTTAAAAAAGGATAAACCACTAGATTTTAGGTTTTGACTTATCCTTTTTTAAATATAATCCTTGTAGTTATTGCGGTTCTTTATGATGACTATGATAAAATTTATCAATCAAAAAAATCACAGTTCACTTGATGTCACTGTCGATGGTGAACAACGAATAAATATCCTTTGTCAAAAATCGCCTTAACACATTTCTAATTCACATCTTATGTCTATCAACAGACTACAATTCTTACGCGGCGATTTCCAAGGTAAACAACAACCCTTACGTCCACCTTGGGCTGCACCTGAAGCTGAATTTATTGAGTTATGTCATGATTGTGCTGAGTGTATCAAAGTGTGTCCTGAAAATATATTGGTCAAAGGGCGTGGGGGATATCCTCAAGTCGATTTTCAGCACGGTGAATGTACATTTTGTGAGCAGTGTGTCGATCATTGTCCTAATAATGCGCTACAAAAAAGTCGGACTCCTCCTTGGACAGTGAAAGCACATATTGAAAATACCTGTTTAACGCAACAAAGTGTCATTTGTTTTAGTTGTCGTGATAGTTGCGAGCTTGAAGCAATTCATTTTACAATGGCTAAAGTGCCTATGCCAGAAGTACATTTTGATGAGTGTAATGGTTGTGGTGCTTGTTATCAAGCTTGTCCAGTCACTGCAATCGTTATTAATCCATTAACCATTAATTATTAATTGAATTTATGAATATTTCTGGTATATTAGTCCAGACTATGCCTGAACAAAGTGATGAGGTTAAAAAACGATTGATGGAAATGCCGGGGGTCGAAGTCCATGCTGTCACAGAAAATGGGCGTTTAGTTGTTACGATTGAGGATGATGATGAAAAAATGGTGGCAGATAGGGCACTTAATCTTCATCAATGTGAGGGCGTGATCTCCGCTGCGATGATTTATCAATATGGTAATCAAGATGAGGATTTGGAGGAGGAAATATGAAAATAACCAGACGAGAGTTTATCAAAGCTAATGCGGTTGCGGCAACAGCGGCGGCGGCTGGGGTTACTCTCCCCCAGACTGCGATTGCGGCGGCAACTTCAAAAGATAAAATCCGTTGGGATAAAGCCGCTTGCCGATTTTGTGGGACTGGTTGTAGTGTACTGGTTGGCACGCTCAATGGGCGCGTGGTGGCTACACAGGGGGATCCTGATGCGCCTGTTAATCGTGGACTTAATTGTATTAAGGGCTACTTTTTGTCCAAGATCATGTATGGTAAAGATCGTTTGACGCAGCCTTTGTTGCGTATGAGCGGTGGGGAATATGACAAGGAGGGAGATTTTACCCCTATTTCTTGGGATCAAGCCTTTGATATTATGGCTGAAAAGTGGAAAGAGGCGCTTAGGGAAAAAGGACCCACTGCGGTTGGTCTGTTCGGTTCTGGACAATGGACCGTGTGGGAAGGTTACGCTGCTGCTAAGTTGATGAAAGCAGGTTTTCTCTCTAATAATATTGATCCCAATGCACGTCATTGTATGGCGTCTGCGGTTGCTGCTTTTATCCGTACCTTTGGTTCGGATGAACCCATGGGCTGTTATGATGATTTAGAGCATGCCGATGCATTTGTCTTATGGGGCGCTAATATGTCAGAAATGCATCCCATTTTGTGGTCACGTCTCACTGACCGCCGTTTAACAGCACGACATGTTAAAGTGGCTGTACTCTCCACTTTTAAAAACCGCAATTTTGATTTGGCAGACATTGGCATGGTTTTTAAGCCACAAACCGATTTAGCCATTCTTAATTATATTGCCAACTACATCATCCAAAATGGCAAGGTTAATGAAGAATTTGTAAGCAAGCATGTGAATTTCCGTCTTGGTAACGCAGATATTGGTTACGGCTTACGTCCTGAAGATCCAAGAGAGCAAAATGCTGAAAATGCTAAGCAAGCAAAAGGTTCTAAGCCTTATACTTTTGAAGAGTACAAAAAATTTGTCGCTGAATACACCCTTGACAAAGTGCATGAAATGTCTGGAGTGCCCAAGGATAAATTAGAAGCCCTCGCCGAGCTCTACGCTAATCCCGACATTAGAGTCACTTCCTACTGGACGATGGGATTTAACCAACATACCCGTGGTACGTGGGTCAATCAACTGTGCTACAACATCCATTTGCTCACCGGTAAAATTTCTGAGCCTGGCAATGGTCCATTTTCTTTGACAGGGCAACCGTCAGCTTGTGGCACAGCCCGCGAAGTGGGGACTTTTGCTCACCGTTTGCCCGCCGATTTGGTGGTGATGAAAGAGGAACATCGTCAATTTTCAGAAAAAGTCTGGAAATTGCCTGAAGGTACGCTCAATCCAAAACCTGGCTATCATGCAGTGTTGCAAAATCGCATGCTCAAGGATGGCAAACTCAATGCTTACTGGGTTCAATGTACTAACAACGTGCAAGCTGCTGCTAATTTGAATGAGGAAACTTGGCCTGGCTACCGCAATCCTGATAATTTCATTGTCGTTTCTGATCCTTATCCCACCGTTACCGCCTTATCAGCTGACTTGATTTTACCCACCGCCATGTGGACAAAGAAGGCGCTTATGGTAATGCCGAACGACGGACCCAATTTTGGCGGCAGCAGGTTAAGGCGCCAGGTGAGGCAAAATCTGATCTTTGGCAAACCGTTGAATTTTCTAAACGCTTTAAGGTAGAAGAAGTGTGGCCTGAAGAGTTGCTGGCCAAAAAGCCAGAATATCGGGGCAAAACCTTGTACAACATCCTATTTACCAATGGGGAAGTTGATAAATTTCCTAAGCAGGAAGTGAAGGATGCTGCTGGCAATGTGTATGATAATGATGAAATGGAGCATTTTGGTTATTATCTGCAAAAAGGACTTTACGAAGAATATCGTTTATTCAGCCTACATGGACCCAAAAAAGGTCATGAATTAGGCACTTTTGATCAATATCATCAAGCGCGTGGTTTGCGTTGGCCTGTGATTGATGGTAAAGAAACCTTGTGGCGTTACCGCGAAGGCTATGATCCCCATGTAGAAAAAGGTGCTGGCCTACAATTTTACGGCAACCCGGATGGCAAAGCTAAGATATTTGCCTTGCCTTATGAACCACCTGCAGAAGAGCCTGATGATGAGTATGATTTGTGGCTGGTGACAGGGCGCGTTTTGGAACACTGGCATTCTGGTTCTATGACGCGGCGTGTGCCAGAACTCTATCGTGCATTCCCTGATGCCGTCATTTTTATGCATCGCAAAGATGCCCAGAGACGCGGCTTACGGCGTGGCATGAGTGCTAAGCTCAAAACGCGACGCGGTGAAATTATTGCCAGAGTTGAAACCCGTGGACGTAAGCGCCCACCAAGAGGTGTAGTTTTTATTCCTTGGTTTGATGCCAGTCGTTTGGTCAACAAGTTAACATTAGATGCAACTTGTCCTATCTCAAAAGAAACCGACTACAAAAAATGTGCTGTGAAAATTGAAAGGGTTTAACATGGCTAATCGCTCCCTAAGCCGTCGGCGCTTCCTGATTGAAACAGCCATCACGGCTTGTGGTGTAGGCGCAGGGCTGGCACTTTATGCCCGTCAAGCAAGTTCATTGCCAGCTTACGCAATTAGGCCGCCGGGGGCGTTGCCCGAAGAAGATTTTCTTGGGGCTTGTATTCGTTGTGGTTTATGTGTACGAGATTGTCCTTATGACACATTGCGCTTGGCTGAGCTTGGGGAGCCAATCCCTTTAGGCACGCCTTATTTTTTAGCGCGTGACATTCCTTGCGAAATGTGTGAGGACATCCCTTGTGTCAAAGCTTGCCCCACCGGTGCTTTAGAACCTGACTTAACAGATATCAATAAAGCCAGAATGGGGTTAGCGGTGTTGGCGGATCATGAGACTTGTCTCAATTTCCTTGGACTACGTTGTGATGTGTGCTATCGGGTTTGTCCGTTGATTGATGAAGCGATTACCTTGGATATGCAACATAATCGACGCAGTGGCAAACATGCCATGTTTCTCCCTGTGGTCCATTCTGACTATTGCACCGGTTGTGGTAAATGTGAACGGGCTTGTGTGCTAGAAGTCTCAGCAATCAAAGTGTTTCCTAAACAATTAGTTAAGGGACAACTAGGAGAACATTACCGTCTAGGTTGGAAAGAAAAGGAGGCGGCTGGCGGCAGTTTGATACCAGAGCCGCTTGATCTTCCCGATAGATTACCAGACAACGGGCTTAATCTCCCCAAATTTCCAGAGGGATTATGAAACATCTTAAAATGGATGCTGCCAAAGGTTGGATTGGTACATACAAATGGTTGTTTTTACGGCGACTGAGCCAATTGGCTATTTTGGGCTTGTTTTTACTAGGACCTTGGTACGGTCTTTGGATAATCAAAGGCAATATGGCTTCAAGCCTGACTTTAAACGTGTTACCCCTGACTGATCCCTATGTGTTGCTCCAATCACTTTTTGCCGGACATACTTTGGAAACAACAGCACTGATCGGCGCGGCGATTGTGTTGATTTTTTACCTCATTATCGGTGGGCGCATGTATTTGTCATCGGTTTGTCCAATAAATATTGTCACAGATACTGCAGCCAGTTTGCGCGATAGATTGAATATCAAAGGAGGACACGCATTTTCTCGTGAAACGCGCTATTGGCTGTTAGGCATCACCCTAGTTGTTGCCGGGCTGACAGGCACAATTGCTTGGGAATTGATTAACCCGGTGTCGATGGTTTATCGTGGTTTTATTTTTGGTATGGGACTGGCTTGGGGCCTCATTATCGCCATTTTTCTATTTGATTTATTTATTACCCGACATGGCTGGTGTAGTCACTTTTGCCCAGTTGGTGCATTTTATAGTCTCTTAGGCAAATTCAGCGAGCCAACGCGAACAATGTGATGATTGCATGGATTGTTTCAAAGTTTGCCCAGAACAACAAGTCATCAAACCAGCACTCAAGGAAAATAGCCCAGTTATTTTATCAGCGAATTGTACCAATTGTGGGCAATGTATTGATGTTTGTACTAAAAATGTTTTTAATTTTAGTACGCGGTTTAAGTAGGTGCTTCGCGGAGCGAAGCACATGATAATATTTTTCAAAAGGAGAAAATTCTAATGAAAAAATCATTAGTATTAGCTTTCGTTTTAGCACTAGCACCCCAAATTTCCCAGTCGCAAGACAACTGGGGCATAACACAATTACCACAATCCTTACGAGGTAATATCGCACCTAACGAGGCTTCCCAAATACCCAGTTGGAAAAGGTTGCCGCCTGATCATGATCCAAACCAGCGCAGTTTTGTGCAGCAACCTCCCATGATTCCTCATCATATTGAGGGCTACAGAATTACCTTGAGATACAACAAATGTCTAACCTGTCACAGTTGGGCGAATTATCGGGATGCTCAAGCCACCAAGATTAGCCCAACGCATTTCAAAGATCGGGATGGTAACGAGCTCGCCAATATTGCACCCCGGCGTTATTTCTGTACGCAATGTCACGTTCCCCAAGTTGATGCTAAACCGCTGGTAGAAAACACCTTTAAACCTGTGCAGGTACTTCAATAAGAGGATTATCATCTATGAGCAACAACTCGGCAGAAGAAAAAACGTTCTCAAGACAAGAATGGCAAAATCATGCACGTTCGCTTGCGAGTAGCATGTTAGTCCTTGGATTGGTGACTGGCGTTATTTTATGGGGTGGTTTTAATACCATAATGGAACTCACCAATACAGAGGCATTTTGCATTTCCTGTCACGAAATGGAAGAAAATGTCTACCAAGAATATCGTGACACCATTCACTACAACAACCGTACCGGTGTACGTGCAACCTGCCCAGACTGCCATGTGCCTAAAGAATGGACTCACAAGATAATACGCAAAATCCAAGCATCTAATGAGTTATTTCACAAAATCTTGGGTACAATTAATACACCAGAAAAGTTTGAAGCAAAGCGCCTAGAACTGGCAAGACATGTATGGACAAGCATGAAAGCGACAGACTCTCGGGAATGTCGCAACTGCCACGACTATGAATCTATGGACTATCCAAGACAAGGACAACGTGCCGTTAGACAACACATCAAAGGCTTTGATGAAGGTAAAACCTGTATTGACTGTCACAAAGGGATTGCCCATTCCTTACCAGCATTGTATGAAGTTGATCCTAGTGCGGCGATAGGTGGGTAATTTTGTTTGTTTATATAAATTGTAGGGTAAAGCGAAGCGAAATTCACCATTAAGTACTGAACCATGAATTTTCAGGTATGCATGTGCGAAAACTTGTGAACGGGTACTTATAGCTTTTTGGTGGGTTTCGCCCTACAAATAATGGATGTTTGGAAATTATTTACTGATGTTACGCATCCTGTTTCTAAAACCCATGAATAACTACACGGATTACTTTTAATAACTGATGTTACGCATCCTCGTTCCCAACCTCCTGGTTGGGAATGCCTGT
>CAYFOB010000246.1:0-6433 GCA_964344525.1 uncultured Thiomargarita sp. | reverse complement strand
CTTTCCAACCCACAATAGCTGGCAAACCGCTCTCCATCAAATGTTCGTATGAGGAAAGTACTGCCAATGGCAACAAACCAATTTGTTCGGCGACTTGAGTTAAATTTGATATGCTGGCTTCAATACCAATTTCCAACTGATCATCCGTTATTTTGAGGCGTATCCAATCAAGATCAACCGGTTTTCCATAGTAACGGCAAACCATGGCGAGACAAGCCGCACCGCTGTTCTGTGGTTTCTCTTGCAATATCACGGGGAAAAGTCCCAAGCGATCTTTTAACCACGTTTTATAGTCTTTTGCGCGATATTTCACCTTCAGATCTGTATGAGTGGTACCCAATCGTTCTTGCACTAACTGACTCACCCATTCATTTAACTGCTCTTGCTCGTTGAAGAACTTCATAAATTCTTGTTGGGGTAAGACAAAAACGCTGGCTTCCTCCTGGGCAATCACATTACTCGTTCGTTTAGCATTTTTGATCAGAGCAATTTCGCCAACTAAGTCACCTGGCTTCATGGTACGCACAACCTCATCTGGGTGCGCATCAACATGAACAGTAAAATGACCCTCCTCAATAATATAAGCTTCTTTTGCATCGTCACCTTGTCTAATCAAAATTTCATGGGGCTGCAATTTTTTTCTTTTTAAAGAACTCACCAAACTGTGTAAGTGTTGTGTAGGTACATACGAAAACAGTGGTGTGCGAATTAGAAAATCTTTAATCGTCTCCTGCGTTTGGTGTTCTCCGATGGATTGTTCAAGTTGTGGATGCATTTTCAGATACATTTGAAAATACTTTTTGGGGAGATACAAAAGCGTTGTTGATGGTGCAGCACTATAAACAGAAAAATTAATCGCATTTTTTGAAGTTAAATGACCAAAATGCTGGGAAGCATGTAGCCTATTGTAATCCACTGCTCGTCCTGAGACTTCAACCACAAAACGAATTTGACCTTTGATGATAAAATATAACCCTGGCCATGATTTCCCCGCTTCCAAAACCAATTCTTTTTCGGCAAGCTGTAATTGTTGAGAATAATTCATTATCGCTTGATAATCTTTGTCACTAAACAATGACAAGGGATAAATGTTTTTCAATAATGGCAAGATTTGGTTATTATTCATTGTTAACCTCAGTGATATAAAATTTACTGCCCGTTAGCAGAAAACTCAAATTCTTGTCCTTTGACAACAAATCCTTTAAAGCCATCCGCTACTGGATTCTGTTCTGGTTGTGGCTGATAGTGATAAAGCCAAATTTTTTGTTTTAAGGTGGGATCAAGTGTACACAGCTCCTTGTAATGTGCATGAACAGGAGTATTAAAGGGTGTTGTTTCACAATCGTGGAAAATCACATCTGCTTTTTGAGCCATTTTTTCGATTAAGTCGGGCATGAACTGTGTGTCTGTGCTAATAAAAACGCTGGCACCGAGATTTTCTTTTAACAACAAACCGTAGCTGTGGTGATTTTTGTAACCACCTGCAACGTGTTGCATTTTTACCAAGGTCGCCTGGATGTTTTCCCAAGTAAAAGTGCCATCTTTGGATTGGGGGTGGCAATCAAAATAATCCGTCAGTTGCATTATTTTTCCTTCAATACACTCAAGTCCCCCTTTTAAACTGTGCTCCCACAAATTATGCATCAGTTCTTCTTCCATAAAAAGCGTTGGTTTTTTGTGTGGTTGCTTAAAAAAAGCGCTAAAAGCCAGCCACTCCATTGAACCAATATGATCAGCATGTAAATGGGAAATATAAACCGCATCAATGTGTTGTCCCACATTATGAGCATAAATCTGTTGTTCACCGAGGGAAAAGCGTGCATCACTGCCACAGTCTAGCAGCAATTTTTTACCGCTACGCGCCGTAATCAACATATTGGATTGATAATATTCTTGTGTTGTGAAAGCTGAACCAACACCTATAAATTTAATTTTCATAGCTTTTTCCAAAATTGCAGTATTTTTCATTTTAGCACGGAAATTTAATCCATTACAAATAATGTGCGTGCTAAGTCAAAATCGACAAGCAGGGCGCAAGACTTATCCTTTATTAAAAGTAATCCTTGTAGTTATTATTAGCAAGATGAAAGAACAGGCTTCCTTATACCGTTAAAAACCTCCCCAAAACCTGATACCATAAGGAAATTTCAACCTGTTTTTTGACTCCTATTAGTTCTTCAAAGTTTCACACTTTCCACCCAAACCTCTTTACCCTCAACTACCACACCAATTCCCCAAATACGTTTCACACCCTGAGCCCGCAATTCCGTTGCATATTCTTGCTCCTTAATCTGGTCCAAAGCACTTTCCATTGCCTCAGCAGCATTATTATCATCAGGACGATCAATTTTTTTAAACTCAAACACAAACCCATCTGTCGCACCTTGCAGAGGAATCATCAACACATCATAACGCCCGTAGCCAGATTCCCGATTAGAACGAATCGTATAACGATCACTCAAATGAGTCAACAACCCCAAAACAAAAGCATGATAAACCCGTTCTGGCTCAGAGCCAGCCATGTCATAATAACTCAACACTGACAAAACCAACTCCTTCAATAATTGACCAAATTTTTTAAACGAAGCTTGTGTCAAAGAATCTAACAACTCTCGCAACCGCTGACTTCCCATAGTTTGATGAAGCCAAAGTCGAATTGTTTGGCGATAAAAAGAACGCACTTCCCTGTTAGGAATCGTCAAATCATAAACTAATTCATCTTCTGAAAATCCTATGCTTTCCGCATTCAAATAACCGCTAAAAACCAACACGCTCCAAATATTTTGCTCATTGTTTTTTAAATCGCGCAAAACAATACTTTCATTTAAAGGCGTTTGTATGCTGCCACCGGCTAATAGCGTTTCAATTTGAGACTGAAAAAAAGGATCTGAGTTAGTAACGAGCTCACGGAGTAAGGCATCACTACCCGTATTGATCCAATAAGGACAGGGAAATTTTTCAGTACTGTCTATAAAATTTAACACTGACCAAGGATTATAAATCACCAACTTTCCAAATCGATAGCCATTATACCAAGTCTTCAAAGCGGCCAATTGGCGCACTGTCAAAGAAAAATCTTCACTCAACTGCTTAATTTCGGTTTCTGTAAACCCAAAATCATCTTGAAACTCCTGGCGCAGCAAGGAAAACACAGAAAGATTATTCAATCCCGAAAAAATCGACTCCTTAGCAATACGCAATATGCCGGTGAGTACCCCTTTTTCGAGATCAATATTATCTTTGAGTGCCCCACTGAGCAGATTTCGCATAAATGAAACAATTTCCTCATAATAATCATATTCTTGCCCTGCATGAATGGGGGCATCGTATTCATCAAGCAAAACAATGATCCGCTTGCCAGTTTGTCGGCGAAGAATACGCATCAAAAAACTTAATGCGTTTTCACAATCAACACTGTTTCCCTGTTCTTTTAGGATTTTGTCATAATCTCGTTGCTCCTCAATAACCAATCCCTGATAAAGAAGTGCTTTGTATTCGAGAAACAAGTTTTTTAACAAACTACGAATTTTATTAAGACATTTGTCTGCAGTCGCTTCCTTGCAATCCTTGAAACTCATAAAAATCACCGGATATTGCCCTTGGTGCTGCATTACCTTCTTATCATGTTCAATTGCAAGCCCTTTAAACAAATGCGCCAAATTATCCTCTCGTTTTTCAAAAAAATAGCGGAGCATGGAAAGATTTAAAGTTTTGCCAAAACGGCGGGGACGTGGAAGCAACAAAACTTTACGGGGACGATTAATCACTTTTTGGATAAATAAACTTTTATCCACATAATAGTAATCATTTTCACGAACTTCCCTGAAGTCGGAAAATCCAATTGAGAGTTGATGAGACATGATGAACTCCAGTATTAATGCATTATAATATTTCTCATTTTATAGATTATTAATGATATTTCAAGACATTTAATTGATATTTTTTTTGTTTATATAAATAAAAACTATCTATTGCTATTTACATCATATTTCCCCATAATTTTTTTATTAACCTACATTTTAAAAGGAAATCAATAATGACGATAGACTTAAAATCTTACGAAAACTACCTAGAGGATGCGGCACCTGAAGTGCATGACGTCTTAGAAGGTTCATTCCAAGAGGCGTCTCGCGTGATGTCACCGGCTGGCTTACAAACCTATATGGAAGGTGCTAAAGGACTCCATCAATTGGGGCGCGGTACAGATTTAATTATCTCTTACTTACAAGAAATGCCACTCGTTGTTAAAGAGTGTGGTGAAGATATTATTGAAGACTGTGTTGCAGCTGCACTCAAACTCTCCTCAATGACCTCGGGACAAGTCATTGCCTTACTATTTTCTTCGCTACCCACAGCCGCCCGTCGTTTAGGTGATGCTGAGTTACTCAGAAGCTACTTACAATTGATCCATGTCATGTCTGCTAAAGCAGCGCGTGGGTTGCGCCCCATGTTAATGCATATTGATGAATTATTATCAAAATTAACACTCAGCGGCTTAAAACGCTGGATCAACTTTGGCGCTGAAGCCTATCGTCGTGATTTGAATAATCTTGTCAAATATTTTAATCTCGAAACCCAAGACAGTCTCAAAGTCTTACAAAAAGAACGCCGTGGAACCTTATTTGTCGATACGCAACGTAAACTCAACTTCTATTTACGTGCATTATGGGCGCGTGACTTTTTTGTTCGCCCGACGACAACCGACATCGCTAACTTTAAGCCCTATATTGAGCATCGCATTTTACATATCCATGATGCAGTGGATGCGATCGGTGAAATTTCAGGTGTTGAGCTGTATCGCGCCATCGTTGCCCATTTAGCTGCGCATATTTGTTACACTGATGCTGCGATTTCAGCAGAACAACTCAGCCCTGCACAGATGTTTTTCATTGGGTTAGTAGAAGATGCACGCGTGGAATATTGTGCCATGCAAGAATTTCCTGGACTACGTAACGTTTGGACTACCTTACTCAATGTAGAATACCAAGAACACTTAGAGCATCCCACAATCGAAAAATTAGAAAAAGTAGCTTGTATGCTCATGGACAGCACAATAAAAGACGAAAATGAACAAATCAATGCCCTCGTCCAAAAATTCCATACCAATATCGAAGCCAATAAGAAAAATTCCCAATTCTCATGGCACATAGGCATGGAACTGTTCCATTTGTTCGCTGCCAAAAAAGATGTTCCCAGCTTACGCATTCTTGAAAGTATTCGGATTCCTTATCGCGACGATAATCGTTTTATCTGGGCATTTGAAGAGTTCAATTTTGAAAACGATGTGGAATACATCGCCGCCAGCCAACACCAAGTCCGAAGAAAAGTTTCTGTAATGGAAATGGTCAATGAAATTGATTGCGAATTAGCAGGAGATGATGCGCAAGAAATTTGGCGCTTAGAGACGCCTTTTTGGTTAGATCAAGAAGGGTGTACAATTAATGAACTTGAAGGAAAAGAAGCGATTTCTGATCCCTTCCACTATCAAGAATGGGACTACCAAGTTCAACTACACAAACCCGATTGGGTGACTGTCTACGAACGTCGCCAATCCAAAGGCGCGCCTGATGAAATCGAAGACATTCTAATTCGAAACAAACCGATTACCTGGCGCATCAAACAAATCATCGACATGCTGCAACCAGAAGGCATCATACGCCAACGCAACATGGAAGACGGAGATGAAATCGATATCAATGCTGCGGTGGATGCGATGATTTCCATACGCATGGGCTTACAACCGAATCCACGCATTACAATGCGCCATGTTTTGAAATCTCGTGATTTAGCAGTGTGTTTACTATTAGACTTGTCAGAATCGACCAATGAAAAAATACAAGGCTCAGAAAAAAGCGTATTAGAGCTCACCCGTGAAGCCGCCGCACTCGTTGCCACCGCCATTAATGGCATTGGCGATCCATTTGCCATTCATGGCTTTGCCTCAGATGGGCGTCACGATGTACAATACTTCCGCTTTAAGGACTTTAAACAAAAATGGGATGAAGAATCGAAATCTCGCTTAGCGGGCATGCAAGGCGGCTTATCCACACGCATGGGCGGTGCTATGCGTCATGCCGCAGATCACCTTTTGCGCCAACCTGAAAGACGCAAACTCTTATTATTGGTAACAGACGGCGAACCCGCCGATATCGATGAACGTGATCCACAATACTTGCGCCACGATACCAAAAAAGCGGTGGAGGAACTCTATTCACAAGGCATATTGACCTATTGCTTAACGCTTGATCCAAATGCAGACATCTATGTCAAGCGCATTTTTGGCATGAACAACTACACCATTGTTGACCATGTGGATCGTTTACCTGAAAAATTGCCTATGCTGTTTGCGAGTTTGACTGCTTAACGTGCAAAGCGCCGCTACGCTCTGCTTTGCACTCCAAAGTATCACTAATTAAATTTCTTGGAGTGCAAA
>CAYFOB010000245.1:5492-6433 GCA_964344525.1 uncultured Thiomargarita sp. | reverse complement strand
ATTTATACTTGGGGCGTAAGCTTTGGAAAGTAATAACTTTGTATCTCATGCAATCGGGAAACGCTATAAAAACAAACGTATATGGAGGACAAAATAAATGTCAAATTTTGTGCATTTTAAAAAAGCGGTCCAAAAACAGTTTGCTCGAATGGCAAAACATGAATTGTTTGTTTCCTCAACTGACAAGGAGACTATGTGGGAAAGGTATCTAACCAGTTTTCCTGATGGGACAAATCCCCTGTTCCGAGAACGGACTGAGCATGATTGTAGCTGTTGTAGACAGTTTATCAAGTCCTGCGGTAATGTTGTTGCAATTATTAACAATAAAGTGGAATCCATCTGGGATATAAGCATTAATGGACATTATCAAGTTGTTGCTGATGCTATGTCTGCTTTAGTCAAGTCCAATGAGATTGGTAATATTTTTCTTTCTTCTGAAACTAAGCTTGGTACAGATAAGAACAGAGAACTTTCTGAATTTGGCCAACTCATTAATGAATGGCATCATTTTTACTTTGAGTTACCCACACAGTTCGTTAAACACGGTGCTGAAATTGGTAGTATTCTTTCAGATCAACAAAGTAGAAAAGATGTGTTCAAACGTGGTCTAACTGAAATCACTACCGAAGCCATTGATACTGTACTTGAGCTCATTTCTCAGAACTCCTTATATCGTGGCGAAGAACATAAAAAGACAATTGAGGCTTTTTCAAAAGAAAAAGCGAAATTTGATACTTTGAGTCATGAAAAACAGGAAATTTTTTGCTGGGTTAGATCAGTCCAAATTGCTGGAGTGGCTCGGCTTCGCAATTCTGTTATTGGTACTCTTTTGACTGACTTGTCTGAAGGTGTGAATTTGGAAACGGCGGTTGAATCTTTTGAAGCTAAAGTCGCGCCACATAACTACAAGCGTACGACGGCTTTGATCACTAAAGGTATGA
>CAYFOB010000245.1:0-5482 GCA_964344525.1 uncultured Thiomargarita sp. | reverse complement strand
AGAAAGTGGAGGAATTAGGTATTCTAAACTCTCTTTATAGACGATTTGCTGTTGTGGAAGACCTCACTGTTAATAATGTCTTGTTTGTTGACAGAGATTCAAAGATAGCAATGAATGTTTTCGATGAAATGTCCAAAGAAGTTCTGGTAAAGGTTGATTCTTTTAGTAAGGTGGAAGAAGTTTCCATTGATAAGTTCATTAACGATATTTTACCTCAAGTTGACTGTGTTGAGGTTTTGTTTGAAAATCGCCTTGTCAACAACCTTATGAGCCTTATTGCACCCGTTCACCCTGATTCAAAGGGTCTCTTTAAATGGGCAAACAACTTTTCATGGTCTTATAATGGCGAAGTGACTGATTCCATTAAGGATCGTGTTAAGAAAGCGGGCGGCAGAGTCGATGGAATTTTGCGTTGTTCTTTGTCTTGGTTCAATTATGATGATTTGGATATCCATGTGATTGAACCTAAAGGTAATCATATTTATTACAAAAAAGCTAAACAAGTTCAACCGTCTTCTGGGGTTTTAGACGTTGATATGAATGCGGGGGGGCCTAAATCACGAAATGCAGTCGAAAACATCATTTGGACAAGTCGGTCTAAAATGCAGCAAGGCAAGTATAAGTTATTTGTTAATAACTATGCTAAACGGGAAGATGTTGATGTTGGCTTTGATGTTGAAATTGAGTACGAGGGTTCTATACATTCCTTCCATTACCCAAAAATGGTTAGAAACAAAGAAGATGTGACGGTTGCTGAATTTCACTTATCTCTTAAAAATGGTCTGAAATTTATTCGCTCTCTTCCATCAACACAAGCTTCAAAAAAAGTTTGGAACATAAAGACTCAGCAATTCCAGAAGGTTTCTATGATTATGACTTCTCCCAATCATTGGGATGGAAACCAAACAGGAAATAAGCACTGGTTCTTTATCATGGCTGATTGTATTAATCCTAACAAAACCAGAGGATTCTACAATGAATTCTTACATCATGACCTGACACCACATCGGAAAGTCTTTGAAGTGATGTCATCAAAGATGATGACTGAACAATCTGATAAACAAGTCAGCGGCTTAGGTTTTTCATCTACTCAACGAAACCATTTGCTCTGCAAAGTATCTGGTAGTTTTTCGCGCACCATTAAACTGAAATTTTAAGGAGCCTTTATATGGATCTCTTTGAACAAGCGAGTAGACTAAAATTGCGTTTTGAGAGTAAGCGTGGATGTATTTCCACTGAAGACTTGTGGGATTTGCCTCTTTCTAATGATCATGGTTTGTCTTTGGATAACTTGGCTAAAGGTTTGAATCGCAAACTTAAGGAAGAAGCCGAAGAGAGCTTTGTTGTGCCTAAAAGTAAAGAAAGTTCCATCCTGTCCTTGCAATTTGAACTGGTTAAACACGTTATTAAAGTAAAAATTGAAGAACGTGAGGCCAAAGAACAAGCCTTGAAGAAGGAGGCGAAGAAAAAGAAAATTCGTGAAATTCTCGCTGATAAAGAAGAGGCCAGTCTCAAAAGCCTTAGTGAGGATGAACTTCGTAAGATGTTGGACGAGTTGTAACCACTCATACCTACGCTACTTTAATAATAAAGGATACAAAAACTAGCCACCATCTGATCCTTTATTATTAATAATCCTTGTAGTTATTATGGTTTTTGACAATTTTTAAAAGTTTCCCACTTTGCGCCCTTCATATATTAAAAACGTTGTATGAAGTTGATTTACCTACCCTGAAAAAGCGTTAATTTCCAAATGCTTCAACAGGCAATGCAAGACGCAAACCGCTTATTTCGCATTTTTTCTCAATAAAACGCAATTGATGAGATTGTCCCCAATTTATACTTGGGGCGTAAGCTTTGGAAAGTAATAACTTTGTATCTCATGCAATCGGGAAACGCTATAAAAACAAACGTATATGGAGGACAAAATGTCAAATGTTTCTGTTGTGACAAAATTCATCTTGACGGTTTTGACGGTGCCGTTTTAAATGTAATCGCTTTCCGTTATTCGTAAGTCCATAAAGTTATTTTCGGACAAGTCTCATAAAAACGCCTTATCCATAAGGCGCTTTTTTATGTCGATAGGTAAACAAAATGATTTTACAAATCATTTAGGAGTATCTTACCACCAAGACCCGCGATAGGGATAACCGCCCCAATAAGGATAGCCCCCATAGTAAGGATAACCCCTATAGTAAGGATAACCCCCATAGTAAGGATAACCCCCCCAATAATAAGGATAGCCGCCCCAACCAGAGCCACCAAACCAATTCAAAGGGTTCATCCAACTAAAAAAGGCTTGTGCATCCCTTGTTGGTACAAATATTGTTGCACTTCCTACAAGTAACGTTACAGCAACTAAATAGACAAGCTTTTTCATGACATATCTCCTTATCAAGTTGTGTTGTTACAAGAAAGTTTTGATACTCCAAGCTTTTAAAAACAAACTTGGTTTTTCCCAGTCCACATTTTAAATATTTACTAATATTTTAATTTTGTCAAGTTAATATTAACAACACCGCCCAAATGGCTTGGCTTTTACCCTGAAAAAACGTCAGTGAGGACTATACAATTCAAGACCTGATCATCCAGCCCCATAACACCCGTTATCGCTTTCCTAAATGCAAACTCTCCACCCAAACCTGTTTACCATCAACCACCACGCCAAGTCCCCAAATTTTTTTGATACCTTGTGAGCGTAACTCAGTCGCATATTCCCGATTTTGGATTTGTTTCAAAGCGCTTTGCATAGCATCATCAGCATTCTGATCTTCAGGTTCATCAATCTTTTTAAATTCAAAGACAAACCCAGGTGCATTTTTATCATGAGGAATCATCAGCACATCATAACGCCCATAGCCCGATTCTCGATTAGAGCGAATAATGTAACGATCACTTAGATTAGTTAACAATCCCAAAACAAAAGCATGATACACCCGTTCTGGCTCTGAGCCAGCAGTGTCATGGTAGCTCAAAATTGACAAAACCATTTCTTTCAACAGTTTTCCAAATTTTTTGAAAGAGGCTTGTGTCAGAGCCTGCAATAAATCTTGTAATCGCTGGCTTCCCACCGTTTGCTCAACCCAATCTTGAAGGGTGTTTTCAAAAAATAATTGCACTTCTGAGTTCACTATCGCTAATTCATAAATGAGACGGATACGTTGTGGAATGACATTGACAGGCTTTAAATAGCCACTGAAAACTAATAGAGTCCAAATATTTTGTTCATTGCGTGTTAAGTCACGCAGCACAATGTTTTCATTTAAGGGCGATTGTATGGTGCCACCTGCCAACAAGGTTTCAATTTTGGTTTGAAATCCAGGATCACTGTGAGTCACAAGTTCACGTAGTAAGGCATCAGTACCGGTGTTAATCCAATAAGGGCGCGGAAATCTATCGTCACTCTCCAGAAAATTCAGCACTGACCAAGGATTATAAATCACGATCTCTCCAAATAAATAACCGTTATACCAAGCTTTCAAGGTCGCCAATTGAATCTCAGTGAGTGAAAAATCTTCACTTAATTGTTTAATGTTTGTTTCTGTGAATCCAAAATCCTCTTGAAATTCCTGGCGTAATAAGGAGTAGACAGAGGGATTATTCAAGCCTGAAAAAATGGATTCCTTAGCAATCCGCAAAATGCCTGTGAGTACCCCCTTTTCAAGATCAACATTATCTTTGAGTGCCCCACTGAGCAAATTTCGCATGAATAACACAATTTCGTCATAGTAACCCTGTTCTTGCCCAGCATGAATGGGGGCATCGTATTCGTCAAGCAAAACGAGAATCCGTTTGTCGGTTTTTCTACGAATCCAACGCATCAGATGTTTTAAGGCGTTTTCCCAATCGACAATGTTTCCCTGTTCTTCCATGATTTTGTTATAATAACGTTGCTCATTGGGCGTGAGTTGTTTGTAAAGACGTGTTTCATATTCCTGAAACAAGTCTCTTAACAAGCCACGAATTTGATTAATACATTTTTCTGCCGTCGCCTCCTTACAATCCTTAAAAGTCAGAAAAATGACTGGATATTGCCCTTGATGTTGCATCACCTCAGTTTCTTGTTCAATGGCAAGTCCTTTAAACAAATACGCTAAATTCTCAGAGCGTTTTTCAAAAAAATAGCGAAGCATGGAGAGATTCAATGTTTTGCCAAAACGGCGGGGACGTGGTAGCAATAACACTTCTGTGGAACGATCAAGCACTTTTTTGATAAATAAGCTTTTGTCCACATAATAAGCGTTGTTGTCACGAAGTTTTTTGAAATCGGACAATCCTATTGGGATTGGATGAGGCATGATGTGCTCCGGTTGGTATCTTCAATCACTTGTAACCATGTTCTGTAATTGATTTTGGTTTAAAACCTCTTTTAATTCAGAAGTCGTAAACGCGGTTTGTTCTTCTTTTATTGCTTCTTTGGGTTGAACCATCATCGGTATAATGCCAGCTTGCTTCAAATGAATCCAAATGTTCTTCCAAACTTGTTTTAACACACGAAATAAATATCAAGAACGATTTTTTGATGATTTATCCCACCTTGCTGATTAAGGCTATCAAGGTATAATTGAATCGCTTGAGCCATGGACTGTCCGACTATTGCATTCTCACCGGACATGGGTCCAACAAACGCAATATGAATGGCAGCCTGATCTTGTTGAAAGATTTTGAATCCCACCCAAAGGGATAAAATAATAACACTTATTAGTAGTAAAGTAATTTTAAATTTGGTTTTCATCGTATTGGATTTTTGTTTGCTGTTAAAAATTATCGACGATTGAAATTGAAGGGTACAAATTATGACACCTCTGAAAATCAAAAAGCAACTTGTAGAATTTATTATCAAAGATTTAGATAATAAAATTCACAGCTACGAAGATGAAATGAAAAAAGCACAAAAAGAAGCCAACTCCCATATAGGTGCAATGGAATCAAGATACGATACATTTAAAGAAGAAGCTCAAATGCTAACTGATGGCTTTGCAAGACAACGTAATTTGAACTGTGATTTATGTGATTGAGATGATTATTATGAGGGGGCTAATGCGGATTTTTTCCTCAAATCAATCACATAAATCATAAGAATCACAGTTCAAAATTATTTAGGGACAAGTCTAATATCAAATATACAATTATTACTCCCCAAGCACCTCTAAGCCAAGAGTTACTTGATAAAGAAGTTGGCGATGAATTTGATTTTAGAGGGAGAAGTATTGAAATATTAGATATATTTTAATCGGGCATTTTCACTTTTGAATATTCTTAGAATTCTTCGATATTACGAGGATGAATTAAAAGGTGAGTAACATGTTTGAACCACATGAATATGCCATAACCATTAGAAAAGTGGTTATTGACGGCGAAAATTTTCCTACACCCATCAAAATGGTGGGTGCAGCAAAATTCTACTTTACAATAGGCTCTTAATCTCCCACCCTTTCCACAACAAATAAACCGCAGGCACCACAAACAAAGATAGCAACGG
>CAYFOB010000244.1:0-6469 GCA_964344525.1 uncultured Thiomargarita sp. | reverse complement strand
AAATCCGCATTAGCGCCCTCATAATAATCAGATCAATCACATAAATCACAGTTCAGATTATTAGATATTTATCCAGAATTTTATCTGATTCACGTTGAACATTTTAAAGACGTGATAAAAACGGAGTTAGATGAATGGATTTATATGCTCAAACATTCAGCGATCAGAGCAGATTTTAAATCCAAAAACATTGACAAGGCTGGAGAAAAATTAACTCTATTAAAAATGAGTCCTGAAGAACACCGCGCTTATGAAAAATATGTCATGGACATGGTTGTTCAACGGGATGTTATTGAGACGGCGCGAAATGAAGGCCGAAATGAAGGCGCCGAAGCTAAGGCCTTGCAAATCGCCAAAAAAATGCACTCGCAAGGTATGGATCTAAAAACAATAGCTACCTTGACGGGTTTGAGTTCAGACGTGATAAG
Organism: uncultured Thiomargarita sp.; assembly: GCA_964344525.1. Classification (GTDB taxonomy): domain Bacteria; phylum Pseudomonadota; class Gammaproteobacteria; order Beggiatoales; family Beggiatoaceae; genus CAYFOB01. The sequence goes on along the minus strand of CAYFOB010000244.1, from coordinate 6,041 downwards.
CAGGTACGCGCAGGAGGGATAAAATTTCCAGGCCACCCTATTAACGTGAGTTCGACTTATTTTTCAATAAGTTAAGTTTGTTGGTTTAATGCTATTTAGTTGAAAGTCGGTTGGGTTACGTTTTTTTGCGGCGCAAAAAAATCTAACCCAACCTACAACAAGGATTACATTCTTAATATTCAAGTCGAACTCACGTTATTAACTACAGGGATGAGTTATAATAAGGATGAAAACCGTTTTGATGGGTAGGAGTCCAATATTTTTGGACTCCTACCCCTCAAAATAACCTTGACAAGGTACTACTTCTTACCAAAGGAAAAACAAATGAGTTCAAAAAATATTCAAGGCTTTACACTGATTGAAGTCATGATTGTCGTTGCTATCATAGGAATTATAGTGGCTGTTGCGATACCCTCTTACCAGACCCATATTCAAAAATCACGCCGTGCAGATGCTAAGACTGCTTTAGTTGGACTGGCTCAGGCACAGGAAACTTTTTATGCAGATCGGCGTCGTTATGCCTCAAATTTAGTGGCTGAAACGGCAACAATTCCTGAAGTTGATCGGAATAGTACAATGCGGTGTCGCTCATCATTTTGCAAGGTTGAGGGTGAAAACATACTTAGCCCAGATGGTCATTATGAACTGACTATTGCAGCCAGGCCAAACAGTACTATCACCGCCAGCTTTTTACTCACAGCAACAGCAAGGATTGCTCAAGATACAGACTGTCGAAAGTTTACGCTGGATTCAATCGGCAAAAAGGAAGCAAAAGATGCCAGTAATAACGTAACTGAGACATGCTGGTAGATTTATAACTGCGCTTTAACATGCGCTACAAAAAACCCGAATCTGTTTTAGTCGTCATTTACACCGCTGCGACAGATATTTTATTAATGCAACGTTGCGATGTGCCCACTTTTTGGCAATCGGTGACGGGGAGTTTGCGTGATGCAGAAACTCCGTTAGAGGCTGCAAGGCGGGAAGTGTGGGAGGAGACGGGTTTGGTTGGACATGTGTACGATTGTCAATTTCAAAATCGTTTTGAAATTAAACCGCCATGGCGGGCGCGTTATGCGCCCGGCGTAACGCATAACACCGAGCATGTGTTTACCTTGGCCTTACCAAAACGCCAAGAAATTCGGCTCAATCCAAATGAGCATAGCCGCTATTGTTGGTTGCCCCGTGCTGAGGCGTTGGAGAAAGTAACGTCTTATACTAATCGGGATGCTATCTTAATGTATGTACCGCCATCCACCAATCCCCCCCAAATCTTCTTGAATATTTTCTTATAAAAAATGCTATCATGATAAAAATTGAAGTTTTTTTTACCAATGATAACAAAAACCATGACCCAGTTATGATCCAAGTAACTGATAACTGATAACTGAAAATGACAATGTCAAAATTTGTTAACATACTCATTATTGATGATAATCAAAACAATTTACTGAGCTTGCGTTCTTTTGTTGAAGAAGAATTTGATAATATTAATGTGTTTGAGGCTAACTCGGGCTTAGTTGCTTTAAGTCTTCTTCTGAAACAGGCGGTGGATCTGATTTTCCTTGATATACAAATGCCCCAAATGGATGGTTTTGAAACAGCCAAAATGATCCAAAAACGGCAAAAAACGCGACATGTGCCTATTGTTTTTATGACGGCAGCTTATAGGGCGGAAGAATTCCAGGCAAAAGGTTTTGATCTTGGCGCGGTGGATTATCTTGCCAAACCCATTGATAACAATCATCTCAGGAATAAAATTCAGACTTATTTGCGTTTAATCCAACAAACGCAAAAACCAAATGAGAAAAGTGAGCAAGACATTCAGGTACGTATTACCGAAATTGTTTCAGAAGCCAGTCAGTCCATTCAACAAGAAATTGTGTTCGAGCGCAAGCAAGTTGAATATTTGAATAAGGAATTACAGAGCTCAATCAAGGCGATTATCACATATAACGGAATTGTTAAGCAACAAGCGCTTGGCTTGGGCTATAACAAGCTGCTCACAGAAATTGAAAAAATTAGTTTAGAAAGCCAACATTTGCAAGATTTGGTCAACAATATTTTAGACTTCAAATTGAAGAAAGGAAGCCACTAGCGAGACCCATACCATGACTCAAACCACAGCAAACACGCCAATGGAAAATTCGATGGTTGATGATAGGGCTAATTTGAGCCCAGAAGATCAATTTATTTTGATTATTGAAGATGATCCGCTTTTTGCGCAACTCCTTATGGAATTGACACGCGAAAAAAGCATTAAATGTATTGTTGCTGATAATGGGGAAACCGGTTTACAATTAGCCCAGCAGTACCTGCCACATGCCATTATCCTTGATGTGGGCTTACCCAAAATGGATGGCTGGACGGTCATGGAAAAGCTGAAAGAAAATTTAGATACTCGACATATTCCTGTACATTTTATTACAGGTTCTGGCAATCCAGTTGATGCAAAAAAAATGGGCGCGATCGGTTATTTGCATAAACCTGCAAAACTGGGGCAAATTGATGGGGCCATCGATGATATAAAACAGTTTATTGTTAAAACTGTAAAAAAGGTATTGATTGTTGTTGATAACGATTCGCATCAACAGCAAATTGTGGATTCTGTTGAGGGTAATGAGGTTCAAGTGACGGTTGCAATAACAAAGACAGAAGCCTTAAAGCACCTTCAAATGGCACAGTTTGATTGTATTATTCTTGATGTGGATGTCGAACAGGGTTCTGGGCTTAAAATGCTTGAACCATTATATAACAATGACCAACTCTCCAAGATGCCTGTGATTGCTTATACTGATCGTGAATTAAGCACATCTGAGGAAGCGTTATTGCAACAATGTGCAGATACGCTGACCATTAAAATGGTCAAATCGCCAGAACGTTTATTAGACCAATCCAGCCTGTTTCTCCATCAAACGTTAGCCAAAGATAAACAGCAAAAATTGCATCACTTATCTGAAAAAGATAGCATCCTAGCAAGTAAAAAAGTATTGATTGTAGAGGATGATGTCCGCAATAGCTTTGTACTGACAACGATTTTTGAAGACAAACAGATGGAAGTGTCTGTTGCACACTCTGGCAAAGAAGCATTGGCGTTATTGGAACAAAATCAAGACATTGAAATTATCATAATGGATATTATGATGCCAGAAATGGACGGTTATGAAACCATGCGGAGAATCCGACAACAACCACAATTCCAAAAGTTACCCATAATTGCGATCACCGCGAAAACCATGCAGGATGATAAGGATAAATGCTTTGAAGCCGGTGCAAACGATTATCTTGGTAAGCCAGTTGATACTGATGAGCTGATGTCGTTGATGCGGGTGTGGCTTTCTCAATAACTGATGTTGCGCACTTTTGTTCCCACGCATGCAAAGCGCTGCTTTGCACTCCAAAAAATTTAACGGTTTTTTGGCGTGCAAAGCAGCGCTTTGCGCCCGAGATTATAAAACCATGAAAACTATCGTTGTTATTCCTGCCCGCCTTGCTTCCACACGCCTCCCTAATAAAGTTCTGGCCAATATTGATGGACATCCCATGCTTTGGCATGTTTATCAACGCTGCCTACAAGCCTCAAAAGTGAGTGAAGTGCATATTGCCACCGATGCAGAAGAAGTGGCACAAATGGTGCGAAATTGGGGGGGCAAAGTGTGGATGACAGAGACCAATTGCGCCTCAGGTACAGAGCGCATTGTTGCTATTTTAGATAAGTTGGACGCTGAGATTATTGTCAACGTCCAGGGCGATCAACCGCTTCTTGATCCAGAAATCATAAACCAACTGATTGATATTTTTGAGAAAACAAAGCCACTTCCTGACATTGTCACACCGGCGTGTCCTATTGAAGACGATAAAATATTTGACCCAAATCTTGTGAAAATAGTGCGGCGACATGATGGCTATGCACTCTATTTTTCTCGCAACCCGATTCCCTATGTCCGTGATGTTGAAAAAGAAAATTGGACTCAATCAACTCCATTTTTAGGACATATTGGCATCTATGGCTATCGGCGACAAGTGCTTGAAGCCTATCACTCACTCCCTAAAAGCCCTTTAGAAGAGGCGGAAAAATTAGAACAATTGCGTTTTCTTCAAGCGGGTAAAAGCATTTTGACCTTTATCACCCCTCATTATCCTATTTCTGTTGATACACAGCTTGATTTGGAACGGGTGCGTATTCTTTCAAATCTTAGTACAACGGATTAGGTTCGTTGCTGGATTGATTGCTGCATTTCCGATTACTTTTAAGAAGGGATAAACCCCACCGATGAAGTAGCCTTTGACTTATCCTTTATTAAAAGTAATCCTTGTAGTTATTCATTCTATGTCGTTAACAACCTATTTTTCACTCGATTTCGTCCAGATTGTTTGGCTTCATAAAGGCATTGATCGGCTGTTTTGATCAACTGTTCTGGAGATACATTAACATCGGGAATGATAGTGGCCACCCCAAGGCTTAATGTCACATAGTCAGCGGCACTTGAATAGGTATGTTGTATCTTTAATTCTGCTATCTTGTCAAGAAACTTGTTAGCAATGTGTAACACACCTTTATTATCTGTTTCAGGCAAAACGCAAACAAATTCTTCACCTCCATATCTGGCTATCAGATCAATGGGTCTTTTTATATGAGTAATGAGGGTTTGACTGATTTTTTTCAAACACTCATCACCAGCAAGATGACCATAATGATCGTTATATTGCTTAAAGCAATCTACATCCATCATAATGAGCGATAAGTTGCTACTGTTTCGTATAGCCTGTCGCCATTCCTGAGCCAAAAATTCTTCAAAACGCCGACGGTTAGCAATCCCTGTTAAACCATCTATGGCAGAGAGATTTTCCAAAAAGTCACGATAACGTTTGAGTTCTAGGTGATTTTGGATTCGCGCTTTGACAATGGGGGGACTGAAAGGTCTCGTAATATAATCAATGGCGCCAAGTGCCAAACCTTTAGCTTCATCTGCCATATCGCTCATCGCAGTCACAAAAATAATTGGGATATGACGAAAATGTTTATCAGATTTCAGCCGGCGACAAACTTCGTAGCCATCCATCCCTCGCATGATAATATCTAATAAAATCAGATCAGGATTTTCAGAGAGGGCAATCTCAATGGCATCTTCTCCTTTAGTTGCAAAATATATCTCATATTGATCATGGAGTATCTCATTCAAGACTTGAATGTTTTCCTGTGTGTCATCAACAATCAATATTTTTTGGGAACTTTGTTCGTTCATTTCATCACCTTAAATTGTAATATCAAATACTTTAGCAATAGAATGGAGTACCTCACGCGCTTTCTTAAAGTTTAGCTGCCTGATATAAGTTTCTAATGCCGAAAGTGGCGCATCAATTTGTTGAGTTGGAAGTTGTTGGCGAAGTGTTTCAAAAACGTGATTGGCATTCATTTTGTTTTTGGACAATGAATTGTCGAGTTCCAGAAATAGAGGCGCGAACAAAGTGGGATTTGGCATATCCACCTGTGCGGGAGGAGATTTTGTTTGCCACCGTTCCATAATATCCGCAGCCTCTAAAACGGAAGACAAGGATTTTTTCACTTCTTGGAGTAAAACCTCCTCGTATGTGCCTTCCTTGAAAGCTTGTTCCAGAGTCTGAGCGGCCATAAAAAGTTGCGTCGCACCAATATTACCAGCAACCCCTTTTAAAGTATGGGACAAATAATGCGCTGTTTCAGTATCTCCTTTAGCAATCACTGTTTGAAATTGATCAATCAATGTCGCGTTATTTGCTTTAAATTCCACAAGCAATTTTTTGAGCAAGTGACTATTTCCGTTTAATCGCCTCAGTGCTTGTGATATATCAATACCTGGCAAATGAGCGGGTATCTCTTGCACCTCCTTAACAATTTTTTGTGGCACAAATTCCGCTTTGGGTGGAAGCCAGTGACTCAAAGTGTTAAACAGTTGCCCAACATTAATGGGCTTGCTGACATAATCATTCATTCCCATTTCTAAACACTTAGAGGCTGTTTTGGAAAAAAATGAGAGAAGACTCTTTACCTTTTCAGAAAA
>CAYFOB010000243.1:5383-6496 GCA_964344525.1 uncultured Thiomargarita sp. | reverse complement strand
AAGTTTGGACTCCTACCAGAAAATCCGAAAACTTGAACGTTTGAAGTATATATTACTGTAATAAAATTAATAGTAATATATGTTACAATAGTCTCATTGAAAAGTCCAAGTTGTTCTGAACTTCCAAGCCTAGCAGCCTGTCGGATTAATCAAATAATCATTCACAGCTGTTACAATACACAACACTTGTATCCCTTCTCCACGCCCAAATGCTGTTAATCCTTCTCCTGTTGTTGCCGTAATGCCCACGTCTTGTATATCTAATCCCAATAATTCGCTGATGCTATTCTTCATTTCAGGAATTTTTGGGGTAATTTTGGGTGTTTTACATTCAATGCTGCATGAAACGTGAGTGAGGCGCCATTTTTTTAAAGATTTTAGCGCCTCATGCACATACACGCGACTATCGGTGATGCCATGTTCTAGGCATAAGACATCGGCAATACCGCCAAGAATGTTAATACCTGTCACACCGGAAATGGCGTTGCACAGCGCATGTAATACCACATCAGCATCGCTATTGCCTTGCAAGGGCGGTTTGCCCTCAAATATGACGCCACCGAGTATCAATTTTTTTGTTTTATTTTCAAAATCAAAACGATGGCTATCTTGTCCTAGTCCAGTTTTTATACGCATGGATTAATGTTGCAAATACATTTCAGCCAAACTTAAATCTTGTGGATGAGTAATTTTGATGTTGTCCGCATGCCCTTCAATTAACACAGGACGCTGTCCCGTTTTTTCTATGGCTTGTGCCTCATCGGTGACTAACTCGCCGCGATTTGAAACATTTTGCAATGCGTTAAATAAAGTTTCTAAACGAAACATCTGCGGTGTTAGTGCATGCCATAATCCATCGCGGTTAACCGTTTCCACAATTTCGCGCCCTGTGTCTGCCCGTTTCATGGTGTCACGCACCGGTACAGCTAATAGCCCACCGACGGGATGTTCAGCAAGTTGTGTCATCAATTTTTCAATATCCGCCTGTCGCACACAAGGACGAGCAGCATCATGCACCAATACCCAATCATTGGGTTGTGCCTGTTGTCGTAAAGCTTGCAAGCCATTTAACACTGAATGACAACGCTCCGCCCCACCATTAACGCGCATCAC
>CAYFOB010000243.1:0-5333 GCA_964344525.1 uncultured Thiomargarita sp. | reverse complement strand
AAAGTGAGAGTTTCCCAATAAGGATCATTTTCTGCGACAGAAACGACAATACCCGCAATACGCGGAAAATTGAGTCGCTCTAAGGTGTGTTGGAGAATAGTTTTGCCATGTAAATGCAAATATTGTTTGGGGCGACTACTACCCATACGCAAACCGCTACCAGCGGCGGGTACGATAGCCCAATAGTTAGTATTTGACAAAAAAACCTCGCTTAAATTGAGTAACTATAGGGATTATAAAGGATAAATTAAAACTAGGAGGAGATAGATGGGGGGGAAAAATCGAGTGGATAAGGAAAATTGGCGGAGAGGGTGGGATTCGAACCCACGGAAGGGTATTAACCTTCAATGGTTTTCAAGACCATCGCTTTAGACCGCTCAGCCACCTCTCCGAGTGCTGCCTATTAATCAACCAATTTTAGCAAAATTGAAAAGAATGTCAAGACTTTTGGCGAAGAGGGTGGGATTTGAACCCACGGTAGAGTATAACCCTACAACGGCTTTCGAAGCCGGCGCCTTAAACCACTCAGCCACCTCTCCTACGGTTTTTGCTATTATCTTTGAAAACGATTTAATTTGCAAGTGTTTTTTTCTTGAACATGCAACACAAAGCTTTAAACCTGCGCCCACAATTTTTTGCGCTATTATCTTTGAAAATGATTTGGATTGCAAGTGTTTTTTTATCCGCTCTTTTAATGAAAAAAATACAGGATACTTATGAATTATTTCCTGTCGCAGTGCTTTCATGAGTTCGTAAATCATTATTAAGAATTGGGTATTGATTTATAAAATGTAGCCCCATTTAAGTCGATTTTTATATACTTATAGCGTTTCCTGATTGCAGAAGGTACAATGACATATAATAATATTTAATATAACGACAAGGATTATTAATAATAAAGGATAATAATAAGCCACAATCTGATCCTTTATTATTAATAATCCTTGTCGTTTATTTAGGATAACAATTATGTTAAGAAATTTTACCCTTGAATATTGGATAGATGATAATTGGTATGTGGGCAAATTAAAAGAAGTACCAGGGGCTTTCAGTCAAGGTGAAACTCTTGATGAGTTATTGGAAAACATTAAAGATGCTTATCGTCTTATCCTGGAAGATGCAGCACCTCAACATCATACATCTTATCAAACCATGGAAATTGAGGTTGAAGTGTGAAACGAGGTCATTTTATTAGAGAGCTTATTAATGCGGGTTGTTACCTGAAGCGACATGGTAAAAAACATGATCTCTATGCCAATCCTCATAATGGCAAACAATCGTCTGTACCACGTCATTCTGAAATCAAAGAAACAATTGTTGAGGAAATTAAAAAAACAACTTGGTATTTAAGTCTTTTTTTGTCACCTGCAAGGGTGACAAAATTTTTATACCATCATACAGGATACTTATGAATTTTTTCCTGTCGCAGCGCTTTCATGAGCCCATAAATCATCACTAAAATAATAAGCGAAATGGGCAAGGCAACAGTAATTGAGGCGGTTTGCAAAGCCTGTAATCCGCCCAAAGTGAGTAGCACAACCGCACCTTCGCTAATTCCCCAAAATATGCGGTGGCGAATTAACGGTTCATTATCCCCCATTGACAAAATGGTGCATACTACCAATGAGGCAGAGTCAGATGATGTAACAAAATAAGTGGCAATTAGCAATGTGGCAACGCCCGATAAAATAATGCCTATTGTGCCACTATCCATTGTTTCAAAGGTTGTATAAAGCGCGAGGGTAACATCTTTTTTGACGGCCTCAATAATGCCCGCTTGTCCAACCGCTGTTACCATTTCTCCCGCTTCATTGGCTACTGTATGGAACAATTCCAGGTACAGTGCCGTCCCCCCAAAACAGGTGAGCCAAATAAAAGACATCATTGTTGGCACTAACAAAACACCAAGTATAAATTCACGGATTGTGCGCCCACGCGAAATGCGTGCAATAAAAATGCCAACAAAGGGTGCCCAAGCAATCCACCAGCCCCAATAGAATGTTGTCCAAGCATTTTGCCAGCCTGTATCTTTGTGGGCATCTGTCCAAAGGCTGAGTGGAATAACGGCTGCTAAGTAGTCACCAATATTTTGTAAAAATGCATTGAGCAAATAACGGGTGGGACCAAACAAAAATAAAAAAGCTAACAAGGCGAGACTAAGCCACAAGTTAAGCTCGCTTAAAATTTTCACCCCCCGTCCCAAGCCAGACACCTCAGATAAGGTTGCGATGGCGGTGATGACTACAATCAGGATAATTAAGGTCATTGGAAAGGGGCTTGGATATTCTTTTGTGGCAGTCTTGACACAACTTGTTTTTTCCGTTTCATCTGTCAGCGTGGCGCATTGTTCAGTAATATAAGTCTCTTTGGCAGCAATTTCAGTAACCGCATAGGAGTCATATCCAAAAAAATGTGCTAATCCTGTATCCAACTGTTGTACACCTAAACCTAGCGATGTAGCCAAGCCAAAAACGGTGCCAAAAACGGCGAGAATATCTACAACATGCCCAATAGGACCATAAATTTTTTCTCCAATGAGCGGATAAAGTGCTGAGCGAATTGTGAGTGGCAACTTTTTGCGATAGGCAAAGTAGGCTAATGATAAAGCCACAATGACGTAAATTGCCCAAGGATGCAAGCCCCAATGCAAAAAAGTGATGCGCATGGCAACTTGGGCGGCTTCTGGTGTCATGCCTTCGGTGATGAAGGGATTATCTTGAAAATGGTAAATAGGCTCTGCGATACTCCAAAACACTAAGCCAATGCCCATACCGGCACTAAACAACATGGCAAACCATGAAAAGTAGCTAAATTCAGGGCGCTCATTATCATCGCCAAGGCGTACATTCCCATAGCGGCTAAACAACAACCAAACCGCAAAAAATAAAAAAAATGCCACTACGCCCATGTAGTACCAATTGAGGCTCAAGATGAGAGAATTTTTTAGAATCGTAAATACTTCAGAAGCTGTTTCAGTCATTAATGTACCGAAAAGCATAAAGAGAACAATAACCAGCATCGATATGATTGCTGCTGTTGGATTTACACCTTTGAGGAATCCCGATTTTGCTTGATGAGTCATATCAGTTTTTCAGATAGTTCAATAATGCGCAAAGTGGCCGCTTTGCACTCCAAAAAACATTGAATTTTTTGGAGTGCAAAGCGGCCACGAAGCCTTTAACTTAATACTTTTTTGCGAAAATGCATAATTCCCCAAGCAAGATAACCTTTTTTACCTGCTTCAATCCAATGATTCAAGCCCACTTTCATACGATCAATGTAGTCTTGAGAGCAAACCTTCAGGATTTCGTCGTTACGCACTTCCACTTCTCGTAAAACATGGCTGTAGTGGTTGGTTAATTGTTTAGTCATTTCAACGACATTCATATTTTCAAACCCTGCTTCTTCTACAGCAGTATCAATGTAAAATTTAAATGAACCCATTGAGTCCAGATGAATTCTATCTAAAACCGGTTGCAACACGCCTTCAGGGCAATTATCGCTTTGCATCGGATCCGTAAAAATGAAGTCACCACTTGGCTTTAAAACACGCGCCACTTCTTTGAACACTTGACTGCGATTACCGCTGTGCAAAATTGCGTCTTGAGACACAACCGCATCACATTCCCTTGTTTCCAGTGGTATGTCTTCAAAATTACCGTTCAAAACCTTAACCAATTTGCTGAGTCCTTGTTCTTTATTCAACTGCTTATTACGTTGATTTTGAACTTCGCTTAAATTTAAGCAAATCACAGTACAGCCAAACGTTTTTGCGAGATAGCGGGCGGTGCCACCATAACCCGCGCCGATATCCAGTACCCGTTTGCTTTTATCCAAATTCAACATTGATGCTATTTTTTGAACCGTGCGTTGACTCGCGTCAAAAATGGAATCCGCTTCGTTTTCATAAATACCGATGTGAATATCTTCACCGCCCCAAATAGTGGCGTAAAAATTATCGGCATCATCACTATTGTAGTAAGTGCGAGCGGTTTCTACGGTGCTGGAATAACTCATTTAGTCTTCCTCTTCTTGATATTTCTTTTCAGCAACGTGGACAAAAAAATCAGGATCTTCTTGACGATAAGTTTCCTGAAAATCACCATAGGTTGTAATGCGCTGAAAACCCACTTCCTTCATCAATGTTCGCACATAATTTTGGCGTAGCGGATACATATTCAGATGAAAAACAGATTTATCTGGAAATTCGTAACAAAACCGGGCTAAACCTTCATCAACATGCTCTGGCTCGGCTTTGACGTTGTCCCCACAATAATAGTAGGTGTGTTTTGAAGAAAAACCACTGTCAAGAATCTCATCATAATTACGTTGATCCAGAATAAGAATGCCGTCATGACGTAACGTCGCATAAAATTCCGCCAGCGTTTTGCGACGATCATTTTCTGAAAAGAGATGAGTAAAAGAATTACCAAGACAAATGATTGCATCGAACTTTTCATGCACATCGCGGTTAAGCCAACGCCAATCAGCATGCACTGTGCGTAAAATAAGGTTTCGACGACGCGCATTATCAAAGGCTTTACCCAGCATCACCGGGCTACCATCCACACTGACGACATCAAACCCTGCCTTAAGCAAGCGCACAGAATGAAAACCGGTGCCCGTTGCCACATCCAAAATTTTTTGAGCCCCTCTTTCACGCAAAACATCAATAAAAAAATGCCCTTCGCTTTCCGCTCGTGCATCCCAATCAATCAATTGATCCCAACGATCAACAAAGCTTTCAATGTATTCTTCTTTGTACTTATCCGTTTCACGAACCGCAACCGGATTATTGCCATAATCTTGTGTCTGAGTCATTAAATGAATCTCCTGTTTTTAAAATTCTATTACCACACATGTGGGAGACTACATAACTCAAGTTTGGGGTTTCTAAGAAAAAGCCGCTGGTTAACATACCTGCGTTTTTTTGTTAAAAACCCAATTTTACTTAGAAAATCAATCATTTATAGATTCACTTGGGTTATCCAAAGTGCTATCAAAGGCGATATCACAACTTTGATGTTAAAAGCAGTGCGTATTATAGACATTGTTCAAGCACAAAATCAAATTTTGTACTTAGCGCGTGAATGTTGAAAATTGATTTAAACTCTTCATTTATTAGGAATTTTTTATAAAAAAAAAGCACAATATTAATGTCCCCTTTATCCAATTTATAAACTAATGAGCCTAGTTATGTTATAGTATTTAAATTTTATTATTTACTGATGTTACGCTGTCTCCTTGGCTGGTGACCTTGACCTCTTAATAAAACCCTAATAACTACAAGGATTACTTTTAGAGGCTGTTTTGGAAAAAAATGAGAGAAGACT
>CAYFOB010000242.1:4815-6503 GCA_964344525.1 uncultured Thiomargarita sp. | reverse complement strand
TCTCGTTCCCAAGCTCTGCTTGGGAATGCCTTCCTCGAAGCTCTGCTTCGAGTGACCAACGAGAAAATCCTCTTTGTTCTCGTTCCCAAGCTCTGCTTGGGAATGCCTTCCTCGAAGCTCTGCTTCGAGTGACCAACGAGAAAATCCTCTTTGTTCTCGTTCCCAAGCTCTGCTTGGGAATGCCTTCCTCGAAGCTCTGCTTCGAGTGACCAACGAGAAAATCCTCTTTGTTCTCGTTCCCAAGCTCTGCTTGGGAATGCCTTCCTCGAAGCTCTGCTTCGAGTGATCATTATACTCATTTTTCAAAGGTATTAACATGAAATTCGCAAAAATACTTTCTATTTTAGCCATTTTTTTGACCAATAGCATTTTTGCCAGCGAACCTTTCTCAATTGTGTATTTTTCACAACAACCATCAACGTTGGAAAAGTTAAAAAATCCTCAAAGTATCGTCATAGCCATGCCCGATGAAGCTATTCTCAAAAACAAAGCGCTTCTTGATCAAGTGGATATTCTCTGTCTGAAACAAGAAATATTGGAAAATGTTGAACTTTCCTCAATGATTTTTGAAAATTATGCCGATAAAATCTTCAATGGCAACATTGTGCCTACCTTTGCGGATTATCAAACAACAGTCAAAGTGGTTGAATTAAATGCTGAAACGGTGCTTTATTTAGTGAATATGACCTATATAGAAAATATTGATCACCTGTTAAGAAGATATTATTTATATAGACTCAATGATTTTAGTTTCTTATTCCAAGTGCTTAAACCCAATAAAAAGAACATTATCGTCGCTATTTCAGATAGCCCATTGCCAGAGCTGAAGTTTTTATTAAGCTCATCTTCTTCCCTTTTTGATATCATCATCAACATCAGAGAAGGAAAACAGGAAATCATAACGAAAAACGGCAAAACCGCTTTTCATGGTTTGTTGAATGGGCAAATAGGTATTTTAACTTTGACTAAAGATGGAAAATGGGATAGTTATTAAGTGATGTGACGCACTCAAGTTCCCAGCAAGTACAACGAATTTGATAGATAGGCGAATTGGGGTCAAATTGCAATTGAGGCCTTGATGCAATTCGCTTATCTTCAATAGTTATCAATATTTTGGTGGACTATATTTAGCAATCTCTTAATAATTACACACCACGATAAGCCTATGCTAGGGATTAGACAAGCTAAGTACAGCGAATTTTGTAGATAGGCGAATTAATGCGATTGTCAATTCAGTCATTTATCAATCCACCATCTCCTTTTCCAATTTGGATACACGAAGGCAATAAAGAAATCTTGGCTCAAGATGTAGCGCGATTCCTCGCATTTCTTTCAAAAGCGTGTGTGCAAAATTTCTGTCACCAGTAAAATAAGCCTGCGCCAACTTATGGCGCTTTGTTTGAACTGTGATTTTTGTGATGAGGTTATCATTTTAATCAATTAAATCATAAAAATCACAGTTCAAAAACATGTGTGTGCAAAATTTCTGTCACCAGTAAAATAAGCCTGCGCCAACTTATGGCGCTTTGTTTGAACTGTGATTTTTGTGATGAGGTTATCATTTTAATCAATTAAATCATAACTTTTATGAAACTCACAACCAGCCAAGCTCAATAGTTATTCTTGTCATTAAATTTCGGCAACGTTCTCAACCCAACATGATCCAATAAAGCATCCAAATCTTCCCT
>CAYFOB010000242.1:0-4780 GCA_964344525.1 uncultured Thiomargarita sp. | reverse complement strand
CACCTTGTTTTTCCATGAAAATTTTAGCGTCCTTAGTAAACCCATTATGGCTAAAAAACCAAGAGCGAACAAAATCAGCTTGCCTATCTTTCTTAACCAATGCCGCTTTTTTGAGTAACGTTTTCACTTGCGGTATGCCCACCTTACGATCTTGATACCATTTACTTTCGGCTACCCATTGTTCAAGCCCGGCTCCTCCATGAACATCAATTTCTGTTTCTTTCCCAGCGCCTAATTTTTCTCGGAGGTGAACATAATTAAATCTTGGCACTTCTATATCCGTTTTGCTGTGAAAATACTCACAAGGCAAAGATTTGTCGCTTGAAACGATCATATTTGATTTGTAATTCTTCTTTGACTCGACTGTTTTCTTGCCCTTCAACTTCAATTTGTCCCCAAATCTTCAAAAATTCTAATAAAATTGGATCATCCACCTTTTTAAACCAACCACCCAATTCCATATATTGAAGTAAATCACCACGAGACAATTTAATCAGCACTTCCCGAATTTTTTCAAGGGTAACATGTTTACCTTCTTTTTCTTGCAGGGCTTTTTGAATCCCTTCCAAATTCAAGCTTTCACCTTCTTCCAGCGCGGAGAGATACAAAATCCATTTGGTAATGCCGTAATCATTGATGCGTTCTATCCATCGAGTGACTTGATCATTGAGCTCTGCCCAAATGAATCCTGAGGAGAGATCAACAGCTAAAATGTTATTTAGATTTTTTTCTGAAGAAAGTGCTTGACCTTGTTTCGCTGCTTGTTTAACGAGAGCAGTTATATAAAATGGGTTTCCACCACAACGTTCTGCGACAATGGGGGCGATTTCTTCCTTGACTTCCGCTTTATAACATTTTGCGGCTCTGCGTGTGAGTTCTGTTCCCCAATAACCTGTCAAGGGTTCAATTGGATCACTTTCAAAGCGTCCGAACAAGGAACCACGCCCTAAAATCTCTCTAGCAAGGATGCTCATCGCAGAACCTGTGACAAAATGAGGACAAGTGGGCGATTCCACCGCTTCTTGCATATAGCCAACGACGTCAAAATCGTATTGTGGCAGCCGGGTATTTTGAAATTCGTCAAGAAAGATAACAATGGTGCTGTCGTCATAATCAGATATTCTACGTGGAAGCCAAAGAGCCCTTTCTTCAGGAATCGTCACATCTTTTTCGAGAATGCCTTCGATCAATCCTAATGCTGCTTTAAATGTCTTACTAAAAAGAGGATTCTCACGAATAATTTCAATTAATTTATGACGTTTAAAAGTTTCTGGCGAGAGTACTTCAGTTTCGCGCAAGCGAAATGCGGTATACCAGCGCATGAAATTTTCTACATACTTAAGCGCAAAATCCCAACGATCTTTGAAATATTCTGGAAAGCTATAGTAAACGGGTACAACGGCTTCTGGATCCTGATAATCTTGCTCGAAAAAGAGTCGGTTAACAACCCGCTTGAAAATCTCGGTTTTACCCATTCGACGTTGTCCTAGCAAAACGGTGGAACCAGTTCGGCGGGTTCGCGCTTTGAGGGCGGCTTGATAAAAGTACTCAAGAAATTCTTGACGATCTGTATAAACTTCTTTAGGCACTAAGGGCTTGATCGCCCAATTGGGTCGTTTTTGAATATTCATGGTATTATAAGCTTTTGCTATGTTTGGACTCCTCGATAGGATAAACCATAGCAAAAATGTCGGTTTTGATTTATCCCTTCTTAAAATGAGTGTCGGTGGAAGAAAACTGCGTATTTTATTTGTTTTTAACAAACGAATAACCCACCCCCGTCACAATAATAACTAACATCGCCAAATACGCAACTGTCAACTTATCTTCCCAGGGAAATGCTAAATATTCTGGCAAATATTGACTAAAAGTGCCCCAAATAACGAGCACGACGCCCATCACACATCCAATTAAAGCCGCACGATTTCCAACCTTCGGAAAAAATAATCCTAATAAAAATAAACCTAACATTCCACCACCAAAGGCTGCCGATATGCGCCACCAAATATCTAACGCGGCGGCTTCTACACGAATCATAAATAACCCCCCAATGATGCCCAGTATGCCAATAACGATTGTGGCTAAGCGAATTTGGGTTAATTGTTGTTGTTCTGAGGTATTATGTCGTAAGCGTGAATAAAAATCGGTTACCCAAACATTGGCAGAGACATTTATAGATGAATCTAAAGTACTCATTCCTGCCGCAAAAATGGCAGCAATCACAAATCCTTTAACGCCAACAGGTAGCTCAGTCACAATAAAAAATGGAAAAACTTGATCAGGGTTTGGTAACGAGGCTATTTGCCCTAATTGGGTGTAATAAACCCACAATAAGGTGCCAATCAAAAAAAACACAGCTGATAAAGGAATGTATGTGAGCGCTCCTGCCCATAAAGAAATTTGGGCCTCTTTTTCTGATTTGGCAGCCAGTATGCGTTGCACATAATTTTGATCAACTCCAAAATTTCGCAAGTTTTCGACAATGCCGAAAAGAAAAATGGTTGCAAATATGCTAAAATCTCCTAACTCGAACTTGTGGTTTTGTTGGGCAAACTCAAAAGCTTCTGAGACGGAGACTGGCATATTCATCAATAAAAGAATTAAGCAAAATATTGCCCCCACCGTGAGCACAATGGTTTGCACAACATCAGTCCAAACCACCGCTTCCATACCACCTACAACAGTATATAAAATGGTGATAATGCCTAATGCGATAATAATCGTGGATTTATCCCAGCCTAATAAAAATTGCATCGCCAAAGAAATCAGAAATAATACTAAGGCAATTCTACCAATCTGCAATAAAATCAAGCTTGCGGAGGCGTAAGCTCTTGCCCAATATCCAAAACGATGTTCTAAATGTTCATAAGCCGTTCTAAATCCCCCCTTTCGATAAAATGGAATAAAAAATCGGCTGGCTACCCATGCTGCAATAGGCAAGGTGAGAGAAAATACAAATGGACGCCAATCTGATTGAAAGGTTTTACCTGCATTCGCCAAAAAACTAATGCTGCTTAAATAAGTCCCTAAAAAAGAAAATGCCAATGCCCAACCAGGGAAATGTCGAGAGCCCAAGGCAAAACCTTCAATCGATTGAGAACGGCGATAAAAATATGCGCCAAACCCAGCGACACCCAACATATAAGAAATAACAATTATAATATCTATTGTTCAAACATAAAGAACTTTCCACAAACCAATCAAAGTGACTAACAATAATACTATGCCAATAATGCGTTTAAAGTGATTACTTTGGGTTGCAATTAGATAATCATGCGCTTTTAGCCCAAAATAATGTCCAATTGCGGCAAATGGTAATAAAAGTAAACTATATCCCCATTGTAAATTAACATCTGTGACTGCAAAGGCTGACATTTTAAATGTGACTAGAATAAACCAAAGTACAAATAATGTATTTCGTAAACGGTTCAATTCTACATGGCGCATATACACAGCTACAATGGGGGGTGATCCTATCAATGAGGTGCCACTGAGATAGCCACCAAGCATGAGTAAAAATATATCTCCTAGACGGCTATGTGTTTTTAGTGTGATATTTAAAATATAGGTTGTTGCATAAAATAAAATGATGGAATAGACTAATATCACTAACAGATGATTGGGCAGATTTAATAAACCAAATAGGCCAATTATTTTAGGAATAATCATGATTGCCAGTGAATAACGTAAAAAACGCCAATCGACATGATGTAAACGCTGGCTGACGGTGAGGGTGGAAAAAAAGAGTAGATGCCAAGCGATTATAGGCAACCAAAAGAGCGGTTTATCAAATACCAAAAGCATAAAAGGTAAACTCAACGCTGCGCCACCAAAACCAATGCCAGTGCGAATAAAGCCTGTCCAAATGAAAATGAGGGCAGTTAGGATATATTGCCAAAGTTCAAAGTGTATCATATTTAAAATTGTCTATAAAATTGCTATCTACTACAAGGATTACTTTTAAAAAAGGATAAGTCTTGCGCGGTGGGGTTTATCCTTTATTAAAAGTAATCCTTGTAGTTAGTCATGGGTTTTTAGGATGCGTAACATCAGTTGATAAGTATTTCAGAATATGTTGGTATAAATGATAATAAATATGATAGAATAGCTTTGTGCTTGATGCATTAATCAATTAAAAATTATTAGTAATAAATATTTTTTATCCTTTTGCAAAGGAGACTTAAATAATTATGTTATCTCTACCAATAGAGCTATGGGTTGCGCTGCTTTGTGCGGCAGGGGCGCTAGTGTATGGAGGTCTGTCAATACAATGGGTTTTAGCTAAACCCGCTGGCAATGAACGCATGCAAGAAATTGCTTTGGCTATTCAACAAGGGGCTAAAGCCTATCTCAACCGCCAGTACAGCACTGTTTTTCTGGTTGGTATCCTCATTGGAGTTGTAATTGGGTTTGCGCTTGATTGGGCGACCGCAATTGGTTTTGCCATTGGGGCAATCAGTTCTGCTGCGGCAGGTTATATTGGCATGAATATTTCAGTACGCGCCAATGTCCGTACCACTCAAGCTGCGCATGAGGGTTTGCAAGCGGCTATGGCAGTCGCCTTTCGCAGCGGCGCTATTACCGGCTTATTGGTCGTTGGTTTAGGTTTGCTCGGCGTGGCTGGCTATTATGCTGTGCTGCAAGCGATGTTGCCAGAGGGCGAAACAATGGTCAATCTGGGTCCACTGATTGGTTTGGGTTTTGGGGGCTCTTTGATTTCTATCTTTGCTCGGTTAGGCGGGGGTATTTTTACTAAGGGCGCTGATGTTGGTGCTGATTT
>CAYFOB010000241.1:0-6531 GCA_964344525.1 uncultured Thiomargarita sp. | reverse complement strand
TTTATTAAAATATCATAATATTCTAATTAACTAACTTGAACATCGAGTTAAAGGACGCCGAAGGTTTACTGCTCGTCAGTTTCCGGGACGAACATGAAAAAAAATTGGAGGTGTCTGATTCAGAACTGACGGAAAGCGATCAAACGTTGGTTAAGCAACTGGAATATGAACTGAAAGTCACTAAAGAAGAGTTGCAAAATACCATTGAGGAAATGGAATCTTCTAATGAGGAACTCAAAGCCTCAAATGAAGAAGTGATGTCTATGAACGAGGAACTTCAATCTTCCAATGAGGAGTTAGAAACCTCAAAAGAGGAGTTGCAATCATTAAATGAAGAATTGCACACAGTCAACAATGAATTGCAAGAAAAAGTGGATGAATTGGGTGAAGCAAATAATGATTTACAAAATCTCATCAACAGTACTGGCATTGCCACTATTTTTTTGGACATCGAATTAAAAATTAAACGTTTTACGCCAACAATTAAATCGCTATTTAACCTGATTCCTACCGATATTGGTCGTTCAATTGGAGATATATCCCGAAAATTTAATGATCCTGATTTACAAACCGATGCGATGAAAGTGTTGGATACCCTGAAAAATCCCTCACCCAAAATGGTTTTAAGCGATGATGGCTCTTGGTTTTTACGCAAAATTCTCCCTTATCGTACCCAAGAAAATCGCATTCAAGGCATTGTGGTGGTTTTTAGTGATTTCACCACCATTAAGCAACAGGAATTAGAATGCTTATTAAAGGAACAACACTTAGGATTAGCGCTCAAAGCGTGTGGAGGCGGCATTTATGAATATACCATTCCCTTTGAAAAAGGTATTTATCGCACTGAACATTGGGCAGAAATGTTAGGGTATCAAGCGCATGAGTTGCCATCGCATGCAAAATTTGTGGCCTGGTTAATGGCACAAATCCATCCAGAGGATCGCAACCAATGGCAGGAAACTTATAGAGAATTTATTGCGAAACGTTCAGGCACTTATACCATTGAAATTCGAATAAAACACAAATCGGGTCAGTGGCTCTACATAAAAAATATAGCTACCGCAGTGTCTCATGATGAGCAGGGCATAGTCACACATATTATTGGCGTGATGTTGGACATTACCCAGCAAAAGCAAGTTGAATTAAAATTCAAAGAGGAGCGTGTCCACCTGGAAAAAAGAATTGCCGAATTGGAAGAAATAGAGAAAAAATACCAAGCCTTTGTCAAAGAAAATAGTTATTAACTGATGTTACGCAATTTTCTTCCAACGGCAATAACTACAAGTTTTGTGATTGATATGAAAAAATAAGCATCAACCCCCTCATAATAATCATATCAATCACATAAATCACAGTTCAAATTATTTTCCAATTAATTAACGCGCGGTGCTAACTCTCCACTGGCATAGCGTTTACCCATCGTTTCTAAAGAAATCGGCTTAATTTTGGAAGCCATGCCCGCACAACCAAAGGCTTCATAGCGAGATTTACAAATGCTCTTCATGCCTTTAGTGGCTTCTTTGAGGAATTTACGTGGATCAAAAACGGCAGGGTTTTCATGCAAAAATTGACGGATAGAACCTGTTGAAGCCATACGCAAATCAGTATCAATGTTGACTTTATGTACACCGTGCTTGAGTCCTTCAACAATTTCTTCGACAGGTACACCGTAGGTTTGCCCCATGTCGCCACCGTAATTATTGATAATAGCCAACCATTCTTGTGGCACTGAAGAAGAGCCGTGCATGACCAAATGGGTGTCAGGAATACGGGCGTGAATTTCTTTGATGCGGCTAATCGCTAAAATTTCGCCTGTGGGTGGACGGGTGAATTTGTATGCACCATGGCTGGTGCCAATGGCAATTGCTAAAGCATCAACGCCAGTTTGTTTCACAAAATCAGCGGCTTGTTCAGGATCAGTCAATAATTGGTCATGAGACAATTTACCTTCGGCACCAGAACCGTCTTCTTCTCCTGCCATGCCACTTTCTAATGAACCTAAGCAGCCCAATTCACCTTCAACAGAGACGCCGCCCGCATGCGCCATGTCAACCACTTGTTTAGTGACGTTGACATTGTATTCATAAGTCGATGGCGTTTTCATGTCAGACATTAAAGAGCCATCCATCATCACAGAACTAAAGCCACTTTGTATGGAACGTAGACACACTGCCGGTTCGCCACCATGATCCTGATGCATAACGATAGGAATATGTGGGTACATTTCTACGGCGGCTGCGATTAAATGGCGTAAAAACGGTTCACCGGCATAAGAACGCGCCCCCGCTGAACCTTGCATAATGACTGGACTATCAGTTTCATCAGCAGCCTGCATGATGGCATGAACTTGTTCCATATTGTTAACGTTAAATGCAGGTAATCCATAATTATTTTCAGCGGCATGATCAAGAAGTTGGCGCATGGAAATAAGCATAAAGTGCTCCTAATAAAAGGTTGATTTGAAAAAATTGTTGTTAACAAAGCGTTTTTTCACGAACGCAAACGATTTTCATTGAATTTGTCCCGCCCGAAATACCTTTTAAATCACCTTTAGTAATAATCACTAAATCACCTTCGCTGACAACACAACGTTCTTGCAATTCTTGAATGATTAATTGATTGGCTTGCAAACTATCTATATGAGGTATTTCTTCAAACTTAATTGGACAAACTCCCCGATATAACGTCATTTTGCAACAGCTCGTTGTGTGACGCGATAAGGCAAAAATCGGTATACCTGAGTTGATGCGTGACATCCATAAAGCTGTTGAACCAGATTCAGTTAATGCTGCGATTGCTGCAATATTGAGATGATTAGCCGTGTACATGGTTGCCATTGCAACGGCTTCATCAATGCGCCCAAATTGAACTTCTAGGCGGTGCCCAGATACCCGTACAACCGGTTGTTTTTCCGCCTCGCGGCACACCCTATCCATTGCAATAACCGCTTTATCGGGATATTTTCCAGCCGCCGTTTCACCTGAGAGCATCACCGCATCGGTGCCATCAAAAACAGCATTAGCCACATCAGACACCTCGGCGCGAGTAGGAATCGGATTTTCTATCATCGATTCCATCATTTGTGTGGCTGTGATCACCACAGTGTTTAAGTCTTGGGCTTTTTTAATCAACTGCTTTTGAGCGGCTGGTAGATTGGCATCACCAATTTCTACGCCTAAATCACCGCGGGCAACCATGATGGCATCGGATGCCTTGATGATTTCCTCATAATTGGCAAGTGCCTCAGCGCGTTCAATTTTAGCAATAATGCCGCAATTTCCCCCTGATGCTTGCAAAATTTGACGGGCTTCGTGAATATCAGCTGCAGAACGGGGAAATGAGACGGCTAAGTAATCCGCTCGCATAGCGATAGCGGCGACAATATCAGCGCGATCTTTATGCGTTAAAGCGTCGGCTGATAACCCGCCCCCTTGACGATTGATGCCTTTATGATTAGACAATACGCCACCAACAATGACTTTACAAAGTATTTGGGTATCGACAACATTTTTAACCTTTAACACAATTCGCCCATCATCTAACAACAAAATATCACCGTTATGCACATCTTTGGGCAATTGTTTATAGGTGAGGCCAACACGATCTTGGTTGCCTGCGTTACTAGGGCAAGTGGCATCAAGGGTAAATGGATCACCTTCATTTAGGGTGATTGATCCATTGCTAAATTTTTCGATACGAATTTTAGGACCTTGTAAATCAGCAATCACGCCAACAACCCGCCCGTAGGCACTGGCACATTGACGCACCTTTTCTAACCGCCGTTGGTGAATTTCAGCCGTTTCATGGGAGAAATTGAGGCGCACGACATCAACACCGGCTTGGACTAATTTATCCAACATTTTGGGATCATCGGTTGATGGTCCTAATGTGGCGATGATTTTAGTTCTTCTGAGCATATTGTACACAGGCGTATTGAGTGTTGGAGTGCAAGGTTCACTTGCACCAAAAATCGTGCAAGTGAAGCTGGAACGAAAAGATCATCTATTGAGCACGTTCCTCAAGAATAGCAACGGCTGGCAATTTTTTTCCTTCTAAAAACTCCAAAAAAGCACCACCGCCAGTTGAGATATAAGATACTTTTTCACCAACGCCATATTTATCCACCGCTGCTAAAGTATCACCACCACCAGCAATGGAAAATGCGCGGCTTTCAGCAATCGCCTCTGCCAATGCCTTAGTGCCAGCGCCAAATTGGTCGTATTCAAATACGCCCACAGGACCATTCCAAACAATCGTGCCAGCCGTTTTAAGAATTTCCGCAAATCGCGCTGATGTTTGAGGACCCACATCAAAAATCATTTCATTATCAGCGACTTCATTGACAGGTTTTAGCGTTGCGGGCGCATCTGCCTGTTCAAAAGGATTGGCTGTGCTCACCACAACATCGGTAGGCACTGGAATCTCGCCGCCCCGTGATTGTGCCGCGCTTGTAAGTTTTTTAGACTCTTCAATTAAATCCTTTTCATACAAAGATTTACCCACATTATGACCCGCTGCAGCAACAAAGGTATTGGCAATGCCCCCCCCCACAATCAATTGATCAACCTTTTCAGACAGGGATTCTAGCACCGTCAATTTGGTAGACACTTTTGAGCCGCCCACAATGGCAACCATGGGGCGAGCAGGATTGTCTAAAGCTTTACCCAACGCCTCTAACTCTGCCGCCAACAAGGGGCCAGCGCAAGCAACGGGGGCATATTTAGCAACACCATGTGTAGATGCTTGAGCGCGGTGCGCGGTGCCAAAAGCATCCATCACGTAAATATCACACAAAGCCGCCATTTTTTTGGACAACTCATCATCATTCTTTTTTTCGCCCTTATTAAAACGGACGTTTTCACACAAAATGACTTCACCTGCGCCCACATCCACTCCGTTTAACCAATCTTTGACCAATTTCACAGGTTTACCAAGTAATTTTTCTAAATGTTCAGCAACAGGCGCCATAGACGCCGCAGGATCAAACTCGCCCTCTTTTGGACGCCCCAGGTGAGACATTAACATCACTTTTGCGCCTGTCTCTAAGGCCTGTTTGATGGTAGGTAATGATGCCTTAATACGAATATCGCTGGCCACTTTGCCGCCGGAGAGTGGCACATTTAAGTCTTCCCGGATGCGCACACGTTTGCCCGCGAGCCCCAGATCGGTCATTTTAAGGATGGGCATATAAATACTCCTTTAGTGGTTATTTATTTTATTTTAGCCTCTTTGTATTCAACATGTTTGCGCACCACGGGATCATATTTTTTGAGCACTAATTTATCAGGGGTAGTGCGCTTATTTTTGGTTGTGGTATAAAAATGACCCGTCTTTGCCGATGAGACTAATTTAATTTTGTCACGCATGATAAAACGCCTTATTCAGTTATCAGTTATCGAATATATTCCTGATTTCTTTTTTACGGCACGCATATTAGCACAAAACACTTTTAAAGAATAAATATAATTAACCATTGATATTGCGCCATTTTGCCTATATGTACGTGTCAGTTGTATTTTATGTTCATGCTGCCAGGACGTAAAAACAATTTTTTACATTACCTCTATCATGTATTAAAGGAATTTATAAAGACAAGACAATGACCACAATTTCAGCGACCCAATTCAGAAAACATTTATTTGAATATCTTGATAAAATTGAGATGGGAGAAACCATTATTCTTAAACGCCATAAACGGGAAATCGCACGAATCAATCCCTATCAACAAATTGATTGGCGTGATCGGATGCCGTTACAACCAGAAGTTTTGGTAACGCGAGAAAATCTCATGGCGCCTATCAAAGATGTTTGGGAGGATAAGGTTTGAAAAAACAATATTATCTTTTTGATACCTACGCGCTACTTTTTTGGAGTCTCAAAAAAGAAATGTCAGTAGATTTCATCCAACATTTAGATCATCAAAATCGGTTGGGTCATTTATTTGCCTCTTCGATTACATTTTGGGAAATTGCATTACTTGCCCAAAAAGGAAAATTAGCGCTTCCTGATGTTCAAGCGTGGAAAAATGAACTACTCAATAACACGAACCTCAAGATAATTGAACCGACGGTGGATGAAATGATTGGGGCCACTTTGTTACCCAATCATCACAAAGATCCATTTGATCGTTTATTGGTCATTCAAGCCAATCGTCACAAAGCTTTGTTGGTGACTCAAGATTCGCTCATCCAACCTTATGAGGTGCAAACTTTTTGGATGTAAAAGGATTTTTTACCCTCAGTTAACTGATGTTACGCACTTTTGTTTCCAAGTCGCTTCGCGGCCGCGAAGCGACTTGTGAATAAGGGTGCTGTCCAGCAAAAACGCTGCAAAGTATAGGAAAAATTATGCTAAAAAAAATTAGAATCCGCTTTTTTAAATCAATTCTTAATCACACACTCCAAATAACTAACTGATGTTACGCATCCTCGTTCCCAAGCTCCTGCTTGGGAATGCCTGTGGCGACGCTCTGCGTCGCGGTTTGCGAAGCAAACCTTGTCGGTGGTAAGGAAGAAGGCTATTTTTATTATC
>CAYFOB010000240.1:0-6570 GCA_964344525.1 uncultured Thiomargarita sp. | reverse complement strand
AATTCTGTTTTTAATGCTAAACCTGGACCAGAGGTAATTGTACAGGCTGTTTTACCCGCATAAGAGGAACCAATGGCAAATCCAATGGCGGCGATTTCATCTTCAGCTTGATGCACAAACCCGCCGACTTTGTGAAAATCATCAGCCAGATAGTGTGATGCTGAAGTGGCTGGCGTGATGGGATACATCGCCACCATTTCCATCCCCGATGCCATGACACCCAAGCCTAGCGCCTGATTACCATTGGTCACGATCAATGGTTCTTCGGGGTTGGGTGCTCTCCAAAGGGGCACTTCATAGTGATAATTGATATTTTCCTTGGCGAAGTCATGACCCGCTTGGAGCAATTTGTGGTTGAGATCAACAACTTTTTGCCCTTTTCGTGCAAAAGTGTTCTCAACTTCTTTGTAGGCTTTCTCCATATCCCGACTGTAAATATGGCAAAGCATGCCTAATACAAACATGTTTTTACCCAAGCGCGGGCGTGGTGTCAGTTTTAAGCATTCCTCTTCCATGGGCACTTCTTGAACAATCAGACCATTTTCGCGGAATTCTGCCACCGCTGATTGGTACTGTTTCACAATGACAGGATTTGGATCGTTCAGCCATTTATTTTCCAGCAAAATGACTGTACCCCGCTTGTAAGCATGGGTGGCGATGCGAGAATAAAGCACCTGCTCATTCAATCCCACAACAATATCAGCAGCATCTCCCATGTTGGTTATATAATTGGAACCTAAACGAATGCGAATACCACTGGCGCCTGCTGGTGAACGAGAAGGCGGTTTAATCTCAGCTGGGATAATTTCCACAGTCCAAACGCCATTACCCATTTTGGCGCTGATAGTACCAAACGTTTGCCCTGCTTTTTGTGCGCCTTCTCCAGAATCGCTGACAATTTCCACAATATGTTCATTGATTTGTACAGGCTGGCTAGCTGTTGTTTCATCGTTCAGCTGTGAAGTGTCCAATGGTTTGTTCATAGATAGTCCTGATAATTAATGTTTGATAAAGAATTGAGTACACATCAGCTCGGAAATTGATGCGCTCAAAATTTGAATTTTTAAGTTGTTTATGATAAACATGCGGGCAAAATGAAAAAAAATCAAATCAAAATTTCTCTTAACAAAGAAAATGAAAGTTTAAAACGGGTTTTGTGCAGTAGCAGCAAAAACGCATTGCTAATGCGATAATTTTGTCACTGCCCACTTAATTGGAGCCCTATTATAAGAAGTTTTGGACTGTTTTGTGAGTAAAAAAATTTAAAAAACATAAATTTATTTTATAGATCAAACTTTTACGCAACACAAAGCGCCAAATTTTGGAACAAAAAAGTAATACATCACGTTAAATTTAATTTCTATGGGCTATAATATCTTTTTCATAAGAAAATGATTGTAAAATATTGGATTCCATAAAAATAATTTATCTGGGTTCTGTACATTTACATCCATTTTATGTTATAATAGAAAATTTTAACTTTCACAAACACTTAAACCATGAAGTCAAAAGACCCAAAATTGGTTGTTCAAACTGCGCCTTTTTTGGTGCAGGGGCTAACCACGCCCCAAGCCATGCTGGATGTCATTTATGTTCTGATACCTATTTCCCTTGCATCAATATGGTTTTTTGGTCTCAGTGCCCTGTTGGTATTGATGGCAAGCATTGCTGGCGCGGTAGTGACAGAATGGATTTTCAGCACAAATCGTGGGGAATCCTTGCGGGACGGTAGCGCCGTGTTAACTGGACTATTGCTTGGTCTGACTTTGCCCCCCAATTTGCCCCTTTGGATGGCTTTTATTGGCAGCGTTGTCGGTGTCGGCTTAGGCAAAACTGTGTGGGGTGGACTTGGAAATAATCTTTTTAACCCGGCTTTATTGGGTAGAGCATTTTTATTGGCTAATTTTCCTATTGCGATGACCACTTGGGCAGCGCAACCAACAGGATTGTTTGATTTCTACGCCAGTAATTTTGCAATACCCTTTATGCAAACAAGTGTTGATGCGGTGACTTCGGCAACGCCGCTGGGCTTGATGAAATTTCAGCAACAAAGCACGCCTTTGTCCGATCTGATGATTGGTACTACATCAGGGTCTTTTGGCGAAACTTGCGGATTGTTGATTCTTTTGGGGGGAATTTATCTGATATTGCGACGCAGCATTGACTGGCGTATTCCTACCGCTATTTTAAGCGCAGCCGTTATTTTTTCAGGGATACTTTTTTTGTTTGATTCAGCATATTACCCTGATCCATTATTTACGCTTTTTTCTGGGGGATTACTTTTTGGTGCATTTTTTATGGCAACTGATCCAGTCACCTCGCCATTAACACCCAAGGGGGCTTGGATATTTGGTATTGGCATTGGCATTATTGCTGTGCTGATTCGTGTGTTTGGCGGTTTTCCAGAAGGGGTTATGTACGCGATTTTGTTGATGAATGCCACTGTACCCTTGATTGAACGTTATACTCAACCACGGGCGTTCGGACGCGGAGGTGCTGCCAAATGACAATTGATAACGAAAAAGACAATGAGCCTAGCCCTTTTAAATTGATATTCACTTTGGGTGTTGCGGGACTATTGTCAGGGCTTGCCATTATCGGTATTTATGAGGCCACATTTGAAACGATCAAAGAGTATAAGGCAAAAACCTTACAAAAAGCCATATTTAAAGTCTTGCCAGGCACAACGCGGATAGAAAAATTGGGCTATGTTGATGGGCAAATGCGAGTCTCAGAACAAGAAGATGGGGAAATCATTTATGCCGGTTATGACAACAAAAATGCCTTAATAGGCTACGCCATTCCTGGTGAAGGTCCAGGCTTTCAAGATACCATACGCCTACTTTATGGCTATAAACCAGACAAGCGACTTGTTGTTGGTATGGAAATTTTAGAAAGCCGGGAAACGCCAGGGCTTGGAGATAAAATATACAAAGATGCTAATTTCACAGGTGATTTTAAGGCATTAGCAATTGATCCTGAAATTGTGCTTGTCAAAAAACTCAAAAAAGATCCCAATTCTCCTCCTAACGAAGTTGATGCAATCAGTGGTGCAACCATTTCTTCCAAAGCGGTTGTTAGGATAATCAATAAATCCAATAAAAAATGGCTTGAACGGCTACCATGAACAACAAACCTTCGACGTTTATTAAGTACTGAACCATGAATTTTCAGGTATTTTGGACTCCAAAATGTGCGAAAATTTGTGAATGGGTACTTAAACGCCGAAGGTTTTTTTTGCCCGTTCAAAAAAAAACATGAACACAAACCTAAAATCATTAGTACAAGCTTGCAATGAGTTAGGTGTGGTATATCAAACATATCATGGCACCCAAAAAGTTGTTGAATTGTCATCCCATCAAAAATCATTTTTATTCGTTGACTACACAACGCCTTTAAACCCCCACTCTATTGTACAGTTATGTGTTGATAAGGAATATTTATACTCTGTTTTCCATAAAACAATCAACATGCCAAAGACTATTGGCTTTCTTCGCCCAGATTGTGATCAAAAATATTTTAAGTATCTGAAAGAAAAAAGTTATGAAGAAATTGTCAGCGCTATTGAAGGTCGTTTTCAGTATCCCTTAATCGTTAAAAAAAATAGAGGCACAAAGGGAAGTTTGGTTTTTAAAGTTAGTGATAGGGATTCTCTCTTTTCTTCACTCAAGCGCATTTTCAACACTCACAGCAATCAATTTGATTATGTTGCATTAGCACAAGATTGTATCGATATCAAGGTAGAATACCGTGCAATTTATTTGAATGGTTCCTTGGTTTTTGCCTATGAAAAAAATATTGAAAATGCGATTTATGAAGGTAACTTAAGCCCATTGCATTGGCACGGTGCAAAAGCCATTTTAGTTAATGATAGTCACTTACTGGGCGAAATTGATCATTTTTGCTCTAAACTCTTTCAAAAAATGATGATTCCCTATTGTGGTTTAGATATTGTCATTGATAATAAAGGTATGTGGTGGCTTATTGAAGCCAATTCTTCTCCTGGATTTCATTCTATTGTCATGCACGGGGGTGGGGAGAAAGTTATTGAAATGTATAAAGAAATTATTCGCTTATTAAGCGACAAAGAATTTTAAAACTTTGAACGTTCAAAACCGTAAATAACTACAAGGATTACTTTTAATAAAGGATAAATCAAAAGCATACGTGCCGTTTCGATTTTGACTTATCCTTTTTTAAAAGTAATCCTTGTAGTTATTGATAACTGATAAGTGATAAATATGCCCAACAGTCAACCATGTCTTGCAGTCGAAGGTTTGCAGTGTATCCGTGACGATAGAATATTGTTTGAGGATTTAAATTTTACCCTATCTGAAGGGCAATTGCTCCAAATAGAAGGTCATAATGGCAGCGGTAAAACGAGCTTACTACGCATTTTATGTGGCTTAACCTTGCCTACTGAGGGTGCAGTATATTGGAAAAATCAGGATGTTCAAGAAATTCAATCGCGCTATTGGGCAACCTTAACCTATATTGGACATGCGCATGGTATAAAAGCAGAGTTAACACCCTTAGAAAATTTGGCGATGGCGCGAGCGTTGGCGACAACGCCCACATCTGTTGATTTTGATGATGCGCTGGCTCAAGTGGGGTTATATGGTTTTGAGGATGTTCCAACCCGCACCCTATCTGCTGGGCAACAACGTCGTGTTGCCTTAGCACGGCTATTAGTCAACGAGGCAGAATTGTGGATACTTGACGAACCTTTTACAGCACTAGATAAAGCAGCCATTCGCATGATTGAAGAATTGCTTGATGTACATGCAAAAAAAGGCGGAATGGCGGTGTTAACTTCACATCATACAGTAAATTGTACATATGCGACTTCTTTAAAACTCAGCGCCTAATACAGCGATAACTGATAACAAAAAAATGCAGCCTTCTGTTATTAAACGTATTCTTGGATTGTTACTGATATCGTTCAGTCTCACCCTGCTACCCCCTATGGGGGTGTCATTAGGATATCAAGACGGTGTTCTAAAGGCTTTTCTCATCGCATTTGTTTTTATGTTTGGCATCGGTGCGATATTTTGGTTTCCCTCCAGACACCATAAAAAAAATTTGCATCTACACGATGGTTTTTTGATTGTTGCCGTATTTTGGGTTGTGCTCAGTGTGGTGGGGGCTTTGCCAATTTATCTCTTTCCTTATTTTAATCTCACTCAAGAGGTTAAATTAAGTGTTGCTCAAGCAGTATTTGAGGCAGTATCTGGATTTACAACAACCGGTGCGACGGTGATCAGTGGATTAGACACTTTACCCAAATCTATTTTGTATTATCGCCAACAACTGCAATGGTTGGGGGGGCTCGGTATTGTTGTGTTAGCGGTCGCCATATTACCTATGCTTGGCATTGGTGGCATGCAATTGTATCGGGCAGAAACGCCAGCGCCAATGCATGATGAAAAATTGACACCGCGCTTAGAACATACTGCGAAAGCCTTATTATATATATATATTGCTTTAACTGTCGCCTGTGCGTTGGCTTATTGGATGGCAGGTATGACATTATTTGATGCAATTGGGCATAGCTATTCAACCGTCGCAACGGGCGGATTTTCTACCCATGATGATAGTTTAGGCTACTATAACAGCCCCTTGATAGAGATTATTGCCATGATATTCATCATGTTGGGTAGCCTGAATTTTGTCGTACATTTTGTTGCATGGCGCAAAATATACAGCTCATCTGTGAATTTCGTCAAATCCGACTTTTCAAAAAACTTCCTGTTGGGGTTACCGCTGGGTACGCTCCGCCACTATTGGCATGATATTCAAGGACGTGTTTTTGTTTATATTGTTTTGGTATTGATAGGCATTACTGTTGCCACTTTACTGTGGCAAGGTACTTATACCAATTTTTGGACGGCATTACGCTATGGCAGTTTTGAAGTCATTTCAATCATTAGCAGCACCGGCTATGGCATCACTGATTTTAGTAGTTGGCCATTATTTTTACCTGTTTTAATTTTGTCCAGTGGTTTTATTGGTGGTTGCGTCGGTTCAACGGCGGGGGGATTTCGTGTTATTCGGTTTATTTTATTATACAAGCAAGCGCTTCGAGAAATCATGCGCTTGATTCATCCCAATGCGGTTATTGCCGTCAAAATTGACGGCAAAAAAGTTTTAGACAATGTGACACAAGCTGTTTGGGGATTTGCCTTTTTGTATATGGCGAGCTACGTTTTTTTATCAATATTATTTATGGCAACGGGCGTTAATATTGTGACTGCCTTTTCTGCTATTGCCGCGACTTTGAATATGACGGGACCAGGATTAGGGGATGTCGCGGTGACTTATGGCAGCATCAGTGAGACTGGCTTATGGATACTGAGTTTTGCCATGTTATTAGCACGCTTAGAAATTTTTACTTTGCTTGTTTTGTTAACGCCTGCTTTTTGGAAACGATAAATTTTGGAAATAAATAAGTGATGTTACGCAGTCTATTTCTCAAACCCATAAATAACGGAAAGCGATTATATTTAAGAAGGGATAAACCGCGCATCTTATAAGGTTTTGACGGTGCCCGTATTAACTGATGTTACGCAC
>CAYFOB010000239.1:6268-6576 GCA_964344525.1 uncultured Thiomargarita sp. | reverse complement strand
AAATTTCTCGGGCAAGAATGCTCATCGCAGAACCTGTCACAAAATGGGGGCAAGTGGGCGATTCAACCGCTTCTTGCATGTAACCAACCACATCAAAGTTGTAGTGGGGTAAGCGGGTGTTTTGGAATTCGTCTAGGAAAACGACTATGGTGGTGTCATCATAATCTGATATCCTCCGTGGCTGCCAAAGTGCCCATTCTTCAGGCATGGTGACATCTTTTTCTATAATTCCTTCGATCAAATTGATTGTTGATTTGAATGTGTTACTAAAAAGATCGTTATTACGAATCATTTCTATCAACTTGTGA
>CAYFOB010000239.1:0-6241 GCA_964344525.1 uncultured Thiomargarita sp. | reverse complement strand
CCAACGCAAAAAATTTTCTGCATACTTAAGCGCAAAATCCCACTTATCTTTGAAATGGTCAGGAAAACTATAGTAAACTGGTACAACCGCTTCAGGATTTTGATAATCTTGTTCAAAAAACAGTCGGTTGACTACGCGCTTGAAAATCTCCGTTTTGCCCATTCGACGTTGTCCCAGTAAAACAGTGGAACCGCTTCGACGTGTGGCTGCTTTGAGGGCATATTGATAGAAGTAGTCAATAAATTCTTGACGATCTGTGTAAACTTCTTCAGGGACTAATGTTTTGATAGCCCAATTGGGTTTCATGGGAATCGCCTCTTGTAATGTGCAATTGTGCAAAGCTTGTAGACTTAGTTATCACCGATACAACCACACCCGCATCAACGACAAAAGTTTCTCAGTATCCAAGGGCTTAGAAATATAATCATTCGCTCCCGCTTCAATACATTTTGTCCTATCTCCCTTCATGGCTTTTGCAGTCAGGGCGATAATCGGCAATTGGCGGTGGCGGGGTTGAGCCCTAATTTGTCGCATCGCCTCATAGCCGTCCATTTCTGGCATCATAATGTCCATTAAAACCAGGGCAATATCAGACTCTTCCTCCAATAAACTCAGTGCTTCTTTACCATTGTTACCAACAACCACATCCATGTTTTTGCCCTCTAAAACGGTCATTACTGCAAAAATATTGCGAACATCATCATCCACAACCAGCACCTTTTTACCCTTTAGGATGGTTTCCTTATCATGCACCATTCGCAACATTTGTTGCTTTTCTTGAGGTAATTTGGCTTCTACTTGATGAAGAAACAAAGTCGTCTCATCTAATAAACGTTCCTGCGATTTGACGGTTTTGATCGTGTGAGTTTCTGTAAATCGTTGTAATAAGGTTTCTTCAGAGTCTGTTAATTCACGATCAGTATAAATAATCACAGGGAGTTGGGCGGGCTTTTCTTCTTTGTACAGCTCTTCAAACAAATTAAAACCTTGTTCAACATCCACATCAAGAATCAGACAATCAAATGAACCCTTTTTTAAGTGTTCTAAGGCGGCGGTTATCGTTTCCACCAATGTGGTTTGGACATCCCCACTCCCTACTAAATCCACAATTTGCTGTTGGTGTGCTTTGTTATCAACAACGACTAACAAATTTTTCGCCGTTTTGTCAATAAACTGTTCTATTTTTTTAAAGGCGGCACCCAGTTCCTGCATGTTCACAGGTTTATGTAAATAGCCAATGGCGCCCATTTTTTGGGCATCCAAACTTTGATCATAACCCGACATAAAATGCACGGGAATATGTCGCGTCTCAGGATTATCCTTGAGCCTTTCCATCACTGTCCAGCCATCAAGTTCTGGTAAACCCACATCAAGGATAATGGCATTGGGTTTATACTGTTCAGCCAATTGCAAGCCCGTTTTGCCATCTTCAGCAACGAGACATTTAAAATGTGATTCTCTTGCCAAATCTACAATTATACGTGAAAATTTGCGATCATCTTCAATAATCAAGATGGATTGATCTTTTGTCGTCAAATGAGCCCTATCATCTTCAATCGCATTTTCTATTTCTGTTGTTGAGGCGGGCGTCTCCGTTTCTGAAGGGGCAGAGGTAACACTTTCAAGCTTGTCAACTATATAAAGCGTGAATGTACTGCCCTTGCCCGGTTCACTGTGTACGACTAAATCCCCACCGAGCATTCGCGCTAATTGACGGGAAATCGACAACCCCAGTCCTGTGCCACCGTAGCGCCGACTGGTACTCCCATCCGCTTGCTGAAAGGCTTCAAATATGACTTGTTGTTTATCTTTTGGAATGCCAATACCACTATCCGTCACGCTTAGTGCAATGGTTTGGGCGGTTGATAAACCGATTAAGGCAATATCATCGCTGTTGGCTGGATGTTCTATTGTCATCTTGACTTCACCTTCACTGGTAAATTTAAAGGCATTAGATAACAAATTGTTGATGATTTGCTTGAGCCGTTGTTTGTCAGTTTGCAAGACGGTTGGCAAGTTATTTGCCAATGTAACATGGAAATTGATGCCCTTATTTTCTGCAATGGGGTTAAATTTCTGTTGAATCATTTTCACCAATTCTACCAATGGCACTTCTTCAAGATGGATATCAATTTTACCCGCTTCCACCTTGGATAAATCAAGAATTTCATTGATCAATGCGAGCAAGTCGGAGCCGGCACTGTGGATAGTTTGTGCGAATTCTATTTGTTTATCGTTCAAGTTGCCCTGTTGATTCTCGGTTAACACTTGCGATAAAATTAACAAACTGTTTAAGGGTGTGCGTAATTCATGCGACATATTAGCGAGAAATTCCGATTTGTATTGACTCGCCAATTCCAATTCCTGGGCTTTCATCTCAATCGCCGCCTTCGCTTTTTCCATCTCCACTTTAGTTTCTTCTAGCGCGATATTTTTTTGATGAATGTTCTGTTGTTGCTGTTCTAATTCTTTGGTGCGTTCTTCCAGCTCTTCATTGATTTGGCGCAATTCTTCTTGTTGCGTTTGTAATTCCTCGGATTGCGTTTGCAATTCTTCTGACTGGGCTTGTAGCTCTTCATTAGATTGTTGGAGTTCTTGTTGTTTACTTTCCAGTTCTGATTTTTGCACTGAAAGTTCTTCAGCCTGCTTTTGAGTTTTTTCTAAAAGCACTTGCATCTTGGTGCGTGATTCTGCCGTATTCACGGCGATGCCAATGCTTGGCATGGCTTGTTGAAGAAAGTCTTGTTGAAGACTCGTTGGTGTTTGATTGGAAAAACCAATTTCAATCACACCTGTCACGTTATTTTCGTATAAAAAGGGGAGAATAAATACATGACGAGGCACCACGGTGGCTAAGCCCGATTCAATAATCTGGGTGTACTCTTCTGGCGTATGGGTATGGGAAAACTTTTTCTTTTCCAACACGGCTTGCCCAACAAATCCGTCGCCCACCTTAAATTTTTGGGGTAAATGATCATTAGCAGTATAGGCATAAGTGGCTATAATTTGCAAATAGGAAGAGTTTTTCAGCATATAAAATAGCCCAACTTGCCCATCGACAGCAGTTGTCAAAGGGGCAAAGATTTTCTTAGCCAATGCCACAATATCCTGCTCGCCACTCATCATCTCACTTAATTGCGCCTGCCCCGTTTTTAGCCAATCTTGCGCGGCATTCTTGCTTGTGGTTTCACGCAAAGTGTGAGTCATATCAGACAAAGCATGCCCCAATTGATCGTGTTCTGAGAGCAATTTGACTTTTTTGCTGTAGTCCCCTGTAGCAATGGCTTCAGTTTGTGTTATCGTGTTCTTAATGCCATTAGTTAATTTTCGGGTGGAAATCACAAGATCACCAATTTCATCTTTAGCCTGGTATTTAATCTCATCATCAACCAATTTTCCTTGAGCAAGAATGCCTAAACGTTCATTCACCTGCAATAAGGGTGTTGTCAAACGCTTGGTAAAAGTGTTGATGAACAACCATGTGAAGAATCCAACCACGATAGCAATCATAGCAAGCAACCATTGAAGTGTTGTGATTGGTTGAAAAGCTTCGGCTTTGTCAATTTCAGCAATCACTGCCCATGTCGTCTCACCCATTTTCATCGGGGTGTAAGCTGACAAAACGGGTAGTCCACGATAATCTCTAATGATTTTGCTACCAGTTTCACCAGAAAAAACAGCGTAAGTGGCATCAGTCTTCACAGCGCCCTGACTGGGATTGGCAAAAGATGCGATAATAGAATGTTGCACAGGATCAAGAAAGGAGTTAGAACGCATCAGATAATCGCTACCAACCAGATAGCTTTCACCAGTTTCTCCCATGCCAGCCCGTTGTTGCATAATCCTATCGATTTCTTTATCACTTAACTGTGCAGCCACCACCAGTTCAATTTTGCCTTCGTGAAGCAAGGGCAGAGCAATAAAGGCGGCAGGTTCATCATTACTGGGGGCATAAGGTGCGTAATCACTCATACCAAACTTTTTGGTTTGTAAAACCTTTCGTACCAATTCGCCCAATCCAGAATCTGCATACTTGCCATCTATGATATTGGTCCCATAGTCCGCTTCATGCAAAACCGTGTCAAAAATTTTGCCCTGAGGATGAATGAGAAAAAGATCATAGTAATCATACTCACGAATATATTTAGCAAAAAAGTTTTCACGTTCACCAAGGCGTTGGGGGGCAATCGCTTCTTCCCATTGTACTGTGGTAATAATACCCCAATTCACACTGGGAATTTGCAAAGGTGAATAAGCACCGATTTCTAAATCGCCTGTGCTGCCTGTCTTAGTGGCAATACCTGATTGCCCAGCTAAAGCTTTATCAATATCAGCACCGCTCTTTTTATCACCGATAAGGGCTTCTTTGCCTTTAGTGATTCTATTGCTACGATAATAGGTTTGACCATTCACTTCGCCCACCAGGTAAAATCCCCCTGTCTCTCCCAATCCCTCATTTTTTTGCACAATGGCATTAAGGGCATCAGGCAATAAGCTGAATGCTAAAACACCGATTAATTTATCATGCTGAAAGATGGGTGCCACGACAAAAGCAACTTGTTGCTTATTGCCATAGGGCGCAAAATCTTGGAGGCTTACCTGATTGAGCCCTTTTTGAAAAGCTTTGTTCAAAGAGCTCTCTTTTAAGACACCTGTCAGCAGGTTTTGTCCTAATTCAGCACCTTGCTTGGCGGTGTAAACGATATGCCCATCTTTAGCAATCAAAAACACATCCAACAATCCGTGTTTTTCCTTAGTCTGCGCCAGTTTGTGAGCAAATTGTTCCCCATGCTGTTCGTCAGCTTGCTTTTCATGCGCGTGAGAATCCGTTTGGTGGACATCAACATGAAATGACGCTAGGGTATCAGCAATCAATTCATTTTGTGAGAGGAGGCTGGCATTCTCCAAAAGCACATGAAAGTACCACTCAACTTGTGCTTTTTTGTGGTTATGCGCGGTTTGAGTCTTTTGGAAAGCCTTTTGCTTAAAATTAGCCAGCATATCTACAAGCACATGCATATCAGCCTTGCGTTCTGAAAAATAAGCTTCAAGCTGCGTTTTTTTGATTTGTCGTACACTTTCCAGTTGGTTTAACGCTTGGTTTAAAAGCGCCTCTCTGCTTTTGATCAAAGCAAAACTCCCGACAATGATGACAGGAATAAATCCAATAGCCAGTGCTGTGATGAGCACTTTGGTACGGATTTTTAGGTTTTTAAAAAATAGCATTTAGGTTTTTCCTCTTTAAAATCAATAACTACAGGGATTACTTTTGAAAACCCATGAATAACTACAGGGATTACTTTTAATAAAGGATAAGTCAAAACCGGCTTTGAGTTATGCTTTATCCTTTTTTAAAAGTAATCCTTGTAATTATATATAGTCTTGGGATTTATTTCAAGGCTCCCAACACCTCATTAATCAAATCCAACATCTGCTTACCCTCAAAGTTAATGACTTCAATCTCAGAAATAATGTTTTGATAGCCAGACTCAATCGCCGTTTTTTCAACCACGCCAGTATAAGCGACAATCGTGTTGAGTGATGAACGTAGTTTCTGGCTCAGGTTTTCTATCTGTTTGGAGTCAAGGGGTTTGTCTGAAAAACCAGCAATGCGTTCCTGAACTTTTTTGTCAATTTCTTGTTCATTATATTGACATTTTTGTTGAATAAAACGTAAATAGAGCTGAATTTTGTGGGTTAATTGATTGGGCTCAATGGGTTTGGTGAGATAATCAACCGCCCCAACTTCATAACCTTTTTTCTTGAATTCTTCCGATTTAAAAGCAGCTGTCAAAAAAACAATTGGGATATGTCGCGTTTTGGGGCGCGATTGGACGATTCGAGCGGTTTCAAAACCATCCATGTGGGGCATTTGTATATCAAGGAGAATCAAGTTAACTGTTTTTTTTATCAGGAGGCTTAAAGCGGTTATGCCAGAATCTGCCTCAATCACATTAACATTATCGAAACGCCCTTCAATGAGTGTCCGCAAACTCAGTAGGTTACTCTTATTGTCATCAACAATAAGTATATTGGCTGTTTGTGACATTTTAAATTTCACTCTTTGTAGAGCTGTTTTCCATGCGCTGACGTGGAAAACAGAAGGAGTCTTTAAATAACTGATGTTACGCATCCTCGTTCACAAGTTGCTTCGCTATGCTTTGCACTCCAAAAAATTCAATCGTATTTTGGAGTGCTTCGCGGCCGCTTTGCGACTATGGTTTGTGAACAAGAGTGCGTA
>CAYFOB010000238.1:3236-6581 GCA_964344525.1 uncultured Thiomargarita sp. | reverse complement strand
CTATATTAGTACTTAATAATATTTTTATTTACTAACTTGAACATCGAGTATAAATATTTAATTCTTTCTTTGTGTAACAGCAAAATTTTTTCAATTTCCGATATTTCATCATCGACTAAACCAAACCACCCATAAATGAGATGGTCATTATTTTGTTCAAGAACTTGTTGTTCTTTTTTATCATAGCTTTGCAAAAGCTGGCGGGTATTTGCTATCAATTGCTTTACAATTGTCATTGAATTGGCTTGTCGAAAGTCTGGTATTGGATAATTTTTGAGATAAGAAGTCCAATAACGAAACCGTTTAGAATAAAGTTTATTACCACTAGTTACCTTATGAAAAAATTCCAAAACCCTAGAATTCAACAAAGATAACACTAACAAATAATGTTCAAATGACACTTCTTTAAGCAAAATATAAAAACAAGTGCCATTGACAAATAACCCCTTATCATCTATTGCAAAACAATTGTGGGTTGAAATATCAGGCGTAATGATTTTAAGTGATTTAAAATCATTTGGTGATTGATGTACCCAAATTTCATACCATTGCCGCCCACTTTTTTTTAAATAACTACGCGCCTCAAGTTGTTTTTGATGAGAAAGTAAATATTGTTTGGTATTTGGGTATAAAGATCAATAATTTCAATGAGATTATAATGTTCTAAAATATAAGCTCTTAATGCAGTTGTACCTTTAGTCGTTAAAAGTTTATTAGAGGTAATATAACCTAATTTGCCTTCTGGTTTTAGCAAATAATGTCCTAATTCAATAAAAAGCCCCGCTAAATCAAACCGTCCTCGCGCAGTCTGATACTGTTCAACGTACTGAACTCTGCGTTCTTCAGGCTGTACATGTTGAATTCGAAGATAAGGCGGATTGCCTATAATTAGCCTTTAATTTGCCAAACTGCTGTTGCCACAATGAACAAAGTAAATCAAAAGCCTTGAGCAAAAATAGCCCTGAACCACAAGCGGGATCAAGGATTTTTATCTGACGTAACGTGACAAAATTATTTTTTTTCAAATAGGCCAAAATTGTGTGACAAACAATATATTCAATTACACTATTTGGCGTATAATGAATACCCAATAATTTACGTTGCAGTGCAGAATATTGAGTTTGATGATGACGTGCTGAGTGTTCTATTTTCATTGATGGCGGGCGTTGCCTATTATATAGTGGGCAACAGAATCCACGTTCGTTGCCCACCTGTATTATTTCATGAGCATTTCTAAGCACTTTTTTCAGCCTGTTTAGATTTCCCAGCACTAGACACTGCTGTCATAGCAAGTTGTTGTATCTGCTGTGAAGCCGCTTGCAATTGTTCCGCTAACTGAGTAATTCGCTCTTTCTGCTCTAAAACCGTTTGCTTGATAGATTCAATCTTCAATTCAAACGTTTTGCGCTTACCTTCCCGTTCTTTTTCCAACAAGTTCGCCTTATTTTCTTCTTCCTGATAGGTTTCCTTAATCGCATTTTCACGAGCCTTTCTCTTTGCCTCATCGATTTCCTTGGGTATGGATTCAACTTTCGTTTTGTGCTCTTCAAATTCCGTTTTATGTTTGTCAAGAAAGTTTTCGCGCTCAGTCCAATCTTTTTCTCTGCGCCTGTTTTCCTCCGCCATTTGACGCTCTAAGAGACGTTTACGTTTTTCGTACTCATCAGTGTCTTCTGTCTGTTGCCGCTTGAATGTATAATCATACTCTTCTTCATCCTCGTGCCGGCTTTTTTCCTGCACACTTTGCTGTTTATTTTTAGCACTTTCATAGTCTTGTTGTTGTTTTTGCCAAATTTCACGTTGCTTGGCGATTTCCTTTTCCAAAGCCTCATGCTTTTGCTGGTAATCCTCTTCAAGGCTTTGCAATACATTTTGATGTTCTTGTTGTAAAATATTCAATGCTTCGGCAGCTATTTGGATATTATGCAAGCTGGTTAAACGTTGATTTTCTACCTGAATTGAGCGTTGAATTTGTGCTAATTTTTCCACTTCCATCGTCATATCCTTAGCAAGTCCATCAATTGATTGACCAAAGGTAGATTGCAATTGCGCTAAGGATTGAAAAATGCTGTCAGGGGTATAGGTAGATGATTGCTTAACAAGCTCTTTGTCTTTCTCTCTTGCCGCAATGTCTTGTTTGGTGGCGACTTTTGCGGACTCAAGCTGATAGTCTGCGCGTAACTTTTCAAACGCATTGAGAATAGTTTTCGGATCTACGTTCTGTGTATTCATATCATTTGGAGATTTGTGTTTTGGAAGAGAGAAAAGGGAAGAGCCCCATTCCCCTTTCCAATTTTGGGATTAAACAGAAAAAGATGAGCCACATCCGCAAGTAGTGACTGCGTTAGGATTACGGATCACAAATTGTGAACCTTCTAAACCTTCAGTGTAATCAATTTCAGCACCAAGCAAATATTGATAACTCATCGGATCTATCAATAACTTAACACCTTGATTTTCAACCACTGTGTCACCTTCTTGAATATTTTCATCAAAGGTAAAACCATATTGAAAACCTGAACATCCGCCTCCTTGAACAAATACGCGCAACATTAAATCATTGTTGTCTTCTTCCTGGATCAATTGTTGTACTTTAGTTGCAGCACTGTCACTAAATAACAAAGGCGCTTGCATCGTTTCTGCATTCATAGTCAACTCTCCATAAAAAATAACATTTTTAATCCACTTATTACTAAATAAGTATTCCTTAACAAAATTCAAGGTTTTTTGAGACGATGCAATTGAATTACTGATGTTACGCATACTCGTTCCCAACCTCTGGTTGGGAATGCCTGTGGCTTTGCTCTGCAAAGCGGGACGCAAAGCGTCCCTGTTGGTGGCAAGAAAAAAGACCATTTTCATCATTTTACCCCCATCAGGGACGCTTCGCGTCCCACGACGCAGAGCGTCGCCACAGGCATTCCCAAGCAGGAGCTTGGGAACGAGAGTGCGTAACATCAGTGAATTACTACAAATTATAACCATAAATAAAGTATCCATCCAAAAACATTTTTAAGAGCGTGTTTTGGATGAACACTAAAAAGAGGCCTTAAAGTAGGTTAGCACTTATTTTAAAATTTCTAGCACTTCTTCGAGTTCCATACGTAATTGGCGGATTATTTGCTGACTTTGTTGCATATCACTGACTGAATTTTCTCCGAGTAAGTGTTGCTTAGCACCACCAATGGTAAAACCATCTTCATACAACAGGCTACGAATCTGACGAATCAAAATCACATCCTGCCGTTGATAATAACGCCGATTACCTCGGCGTTTAATAGGTCGAAGTTGGGGAAATTCTTGCTCCCAATAACGCAATACATGAGGCTTTACTGCGCATAAATC
>CAYFOB010000238.1:0-3226 GCA_964344525.1 uncultured Thiomargarita sp. | reverse complement strand
CGTTTCCCCGGAATAGTTGGGAGGTCACTTGTATTTGTCAGTTCTAGCATAAAATTCTACCCGTGATCTGAGTTTTTGGCCTGGCTTAAAAGTAACTACACGCCTTGCGCTAATTGGAATTTCTTTGCCTGTTTTAGGGTTTCTTCCAGGACGTTCCTGTTTATCATGCAAATCAAAGTTGCCAAAACCAGAGAGTTTGATTTGTTCGCCATTTTCTAAAGCCAAGCGGATTTCTTCAAAAAATAGGTCTACCATTTCTTTTGCTTCCCGCTTATTTAAACCTAATTCATCAAAAAGTCCGTCGGCAATTGCAGCTTTAGTTAATGCCATGCTTATTTCCTTAATTGTGCACCTAAATTTTTTTCAAGTTCGTTGAGTACTTCTTCAACCACAGTATCAACCTCAGAGTCAATAAGATTGCGCGAAAATGCCTGAAAAATCAACCCTATTGCCACACTTTTTTGCCGAGCTGCAATGCCTTTACCTTGATAAATGTCAAATAATTGCCAATCAATCAACGGCTCAGTAGCAATCTGTTTAATACAGTCTAGCAATTGAGCCGCACTGACCTCCTCTGATACGACCACTGCAATATCCCGCCGTACGGAAGGATATTTAGAAACCTCTTTAATTTTAGGTAAATGCGCTATACACAGGGGCGCTAGCCGTAATTCAAATAGATACACGGGCGGCGTTAATTCCAGCGTTTGCACTAAACTGGGATGCGCCGCTCCCAATACACCTATCCATTCATCACCACGATAAATCGCGGCCGTTTGCCCAGGATGTAGGGCAGGATGTGTGCTTGGTGCAAAATGATTGCCGCCACTCAAACTTAATAATGCTTCAACATCCGCTTTAATATCGTAAAAATTAACAACTTGTCCAGCTTGTCCCCATTGTTCAGGCCAGCTTGTCCCGGTAACAACACCGGCTATCATCATTTCTTGCTGCAACATTTTGCCCTGATTTTGAATAAAGCGCAACCCTGTTTCAAAAAAACGTACTCGCTGCTGTTGACGTTTTTGGTTATAAAGCAAAATTTGTACCAATCCTGACCATAAAGAGTTGCGCATCACCGCCAATTCGCTGGCAATGGGGTTAGCTAAAGCAATAGATTCAACCTCCGGGTTAAGTTTCGCTTGTAATTTGGAATCTACAAAGCTGTAAGTGATCACCTCCTGATAATCGCGTTGGACTAACACCGCTTGCATCTGTTCCAAAGTAACCGCAGGTTGAGGGCGCATCGCGAAACGGGATTGTGGTGCCTGGCTGGGTAAATTATTGTAGCCATGCACCCGCGCCAATTCTTCAATTAAATCGGCTTCAATAGTAATATCAAAGCGAAAACTTGGGGGGCTAACTTGCCAACTGTCGCCCTGTTGTTTAGCTGACATGCCCAAACGCGCTAAAATATCATTAACTTCGCTTGCATCTAGCAATTGACCCAGCAAACGTTGAATCCTTGCGCTGTGGAGCACAATTGTTGGCGGCAAAGCGGCTTTATCAGCGACTTCAACCACAGGTCCAGCTTGCCCCCCCACAATGTTTAACAATAAGGCGGTGGCTCGCTCTATAGCGCGGCGTTGCAATTGCGGATCGACCCCACGCTCAAAACGATGCGATGAGTCTGTGTGTAGCCCATAACGTCGCGCACAACCTGCAGCCTGTTTTGGCGCAAAAAATGCGCTTTCTAAGAAAATATCTTGGGTTGCCGTTGTCACGGCTGATGCTTGTCCACCCATCACACCGGCTATGGCAAGGGGCTGTTTGTGGTCCGCAATGACTAAGGTTTGTTCATCCAATTGTACCACTTGTTCATTTAATAAAATAAGAGATTCAGTCTCCTGCGCCATTCTCTCATGTATTCCGCCAGATAAACAGGCCAAATCAAAAGCATGCATGGGTTGCCCTAATTCTAATAGAACGTAGTTAGTAACATCCAC
The DNA here is from genome assembly GCA_964344525.1 of uncultured Thiomargarita sp. Lineage (GTDB taxonomy): Bacteria > Pseudomonadota > Gammaproteobacteria > Beggiatoales > Beggiatoaceae > CAYFOB01. The sequence goes on along the minus strand of CAYFOB010000238.1, from coordinate 1,280 downwards.
TACAGCACTGAGACTACGCAAACCACTACGGCGCAAACGCTCTTGCATCCATAACGGTGTTGGTGCACCGACATTAATATTTTTGATGACGCGCCCTACATAGCGGGGACAAGCTTGGGGGTTGTGAATTTCCACAGGGAAAGTATCACTTATCGTCGCAGCAATGGCAGAGCAATTGGGCGAAGACACATCGCAGCGCGTTAACGCACCGACTTCTCGTGCGATGCCTTCAATGCCTAAGCAATCACCACGATTGGGTGTGAGCCCAAGTTCAATGCTAACATCCTCTAATTGCATGTAACGACGTACATCTTCGCCTATTGGTGCATCAAAGGGCAAGGGCATTAAACCATCTGAACTTTCTGCCAAACCTAACTCTTGCGCTGAACACAACATGCCGTATGACAGTACGCCTCGCAATTTGGATTTTTTAATTTTCATGTTCCCCAAACGCGCACCCACTAAGGCAGTGGCTGCTCGCATACCAACATGAACATTCGATGCGCCACAAACAATATTTAAGACTTCACCAACATTAACTTGACAAATTTTAAGTTTTTTGGCCTCAGGATGAGGCTCAACTGAAAGCACTTCCCCAACAACAACTTTATTAAATGAGGCGGCGACAGGTTCAATGGCATCTACCTCTAAACCTGCCATTGTTAATTGTTGGGCTAATTCATCTGTTGAAAGCGTGGGATTAACCCATTCACGTAGCCAGTTTTCGCTGAATATCATTTTTTTTTTGCCTTTACTTGAATTTTATGTGCGCCAAGAAGGTGGTTGCTTACAAACTCTTAATTTTTCTCAAATATTCAATCTTTTCCAAGCGCACACCTGTGACTTGGTGTATTTGTTCATCTGTCAAATTTCCTAGCCCTAACATTTTACCTGCAATTTTTTCAGCCTCTGTGAGTTTCAAAGTTTCTGGTACTGGCAAACGACTGGGTGTTGGAAAAGAGGTTCTGATAATATAGGTATAAATTTTCTTACCCTTGATTTGTTCTTCAAAGTAAAGTGTATTTTTATCTGTGTGTTGATTACTAAATACGACATAGTAACCTTCATTCAAATATTCAGATTTGAGGTATTCGGCGAGTTGTCCTTTTCCCCTTTTGAATCGGGTACTATCACTAAAGATTTTAGTTTCAATCAGATAGCGATGATTTTTATAAATAATTAAAATATCCGTTCTTCCTCTACCTGTGGGCACTTCAATAAAAGTTTGTCCCTCTAAAGCTTCGACAAAAAAGTTAATAAAACCATCAAGAGAGTAGTGC
>CAYFOB010000237.1:0-6595 GCA_964344525.1 uncultured Thiomargarita sp. | reverse complement strand
CTTTCTCGTTTTCTGAAAAAGACTTTTCATTTTTTCCAAAACAGCCTCTAAATTCAGCCCACCGACTTGAGGATGTTCTATCAAGTCAACAATTGTGAATAAACGTTCGGGAAGAGAAAGAGTCACATTTTTCTTAAATTCTCCCATTGCATAAACCTTATTGAGACTGTTATCAGGAATATGTATGACATCTCCATGTTTTAATATATAGTTTTGAGTCAAGTCACCCTTTTCATAAATAGCTCGCATGTCAATTTGATAAGTTTGATTTTCTCTGATGAGAAGAACATTCCGCGTATTTGCAGCCTCAGTAAATCCACCGGCATAGGTGACAGCCTTTACGATATCCAAAGGCGCATCATTGATTGGTATTGCTTTTGGATTTTTCACTTCTCCAAGTACATAAACTCGTTGGCTACGATACGCGCCAACACCTACATCTAACTGCGGTTCAGGAATAAACTGGGCCAGTTTTTGCGTTAACAAGGCGCGTGCTTCGGAGAGAGTTAATCCTGCCACATGGATAGTACCTGCCTGCGGAAAAAAAACGTTTCCTTGACTGTCCACACGATGCCCCGTGGCGACGGCAGCTCGTGTGGTATCTCCTGTTATAGGTTGAGGCATCACGCCAGGCATTTTACTTACATTTAGCTCAGGATGTCCCCACACGGTAATATTTAAAATGTCATAAGAACCAATACGGTACTCAAAACGATCAAAAGCAGATTGGCTTTTGAGATAGAGCTGATGAGCACGTCTGCGCCTTAATTGCACCCGGTTTTCATACGCTGTTTTATGTTGTGCAGCAAGCGTCGCCGTAATGGGAATAATTTTTATTTTCCCACCAAGTCGTTCAATTGTGTTGTCTTTGCGCTCTGGCACCTCCAAGTTATCCATGTACAAGCCCGGTGCCATTGAACAGCCACCAGCAACGAGCATTAATAACGAATACCAAATAGGAATTAAATTTTTTTTGTAGAACATGCAATTATTATACCATTTTTTTTGCCTGGAGACGCCCAAAGCGCTGCTTTGGACTCCAAAAGTTCAAATTATTTAGGGAAAATTGCAACGCAATTTGCAATGCAAATTGCCTACCTATTCGATGTTAGGTGTTGTCATCGTCAACGCGAACGGAAATACTGCGCCACAACCCGCTTCTCGTAAAAGTGCTGTTATGACAGTCAACGTCCAACGCGAGTCTACCATATCATCTACCAATAATACCGCTTGTCCCATACCATCCCAAGGTTCTACTGCAAAGGCATTGAGTAAGTTGTGTGCTTGTTGATAGCTGTTTTGCATGTTTTTTTGTGGGTGAGTGGGGCGTATTTTGCTGATGATTGGCACAAATGGTAGTTTGAGCGCGGTTGCGAGGCGTTGGGTAAAGTCTGGTACTAAGGTGGGGTGATTTGAGGAGGGAACGCTGGTTATCCAACGTGGTGCAGGCTTTGGATGCCAATGTTGTTGTATCAAATCTGCCGCGGCTGTAATTAGGGCATCATCAAAATGTCCTTCTTGTTGTTTTCCACGCCTCACCCATTCTCCCCAACCCGCATCTCCCCAGACACATAAAACGCGCCCAGGTTCAGCTCTTAAGGTGGGCGCTATTATTTTGCCCTTCCAATTTGCAAAGCCTTCACGAGTGGGCCATTGTTTACGTGGTTCAATCACTTGGGGGCTATGTAGCTTTAAAAATTGTATAGCGCGAGCAGCTTGTTGCTCAGAAAAGGTTAGGGGTATCAAAGGTTTTTGCAAGCATGAGGCGCAACGTCCACAGGGCTCGGGGTGTGGATCATCTAATTCGCGCGCCAGAAATACCATCAAGCATTCTTGGGTGTGCAAGTATTCTGTCATACGTTGCTGTTCTTGACGACGTATTTTTTTTAAGGTTTCGACTCTGTGCCAATCGACTTTGTAGTTAATGGGTGTGGCATACCAAAAACCGCCTTGTTTGATTACCGGTGCGGGCATTTCTGTGCCCAGTATTTTTAATACTTTGTGGAGTTGCTTTTGGCGCAAATTGACTTTTTTTTCTAGCATAGGCAGGGTTAAACCTTCCTGCGCTTGATTAAGGACGGTGAGAACTTCATTAATTTGCGCTTGAGAGGGAAAGGCGGTATTGATAAAATAATTGGTGATGTCTTGATCTTCGTGACCACTTAATAAGATGCCATAAGCTTGTGCTAAAGCACGCCCCGCTCGTCCAACTTGTTGGTAATAATGCACTACTGAGCTTGGGCGTTGATAATGAATAACAAATCCTAAATCTGGTTTATCAAAGCCCATGCCTAACGCGGGTGTGGCGACTAACGCTTTTATTTCATTATTTAATAAGGCTTGCTCTAAATATTCACGATTTTCTTTTAATTCGGCATGGTAGGCTTGGGCATTAATATCACAAAATTGCAACCATTCTGCCACTCTTTGAGAATCGCGCACCGTCAAGGTGTAAATAATACCACTGCCCAACAATTGGGGTAAATGTTCTGCCAACCAAGCCATTCGTGCCGCGGTGGTAGGTAGATCAATATTTTGTAATTGTAGACTGGTACGTGCTAAGGTACCACGCAAGACATGAATATTTTTGCCAAATTGTGTTTGGATATCAGCGACAACGCGATTATTAGCGGTGGCTGTGGTGGCTAATAAAGGAATATTGGGTGGCAATGCCTGGACAATACGTTTAATGCGCCGATAATCTGGGCGAAAATCATGTCCCCAATCAGACACACAATGCGCCTCATCCACAACAAATAAACCTATCCGATTTGCAATTGGCAGCAACATTTTTTCACGAAATTCATCATTCGCTAATCTTTCTGGAGAGATTAATAAAATATCAATGTTATTAAGTAACAATTGCTCGTGTATAGTTTGCCATTCTTTTTGATTGGTAGAATTAATTGTTGCTGCTTTCACATTAATTCGTTGTGCCGACTCTATTTGGTTACGCATTAAAGCTAACAACGGTGATACTAATAAAGTAGCGCCTGCGCCTTGCTCCCGCAATAAGCGTGTGGCAAGAAAATACACCATACTTTTGCCCCACCCGGTGCGTTGCACAACTAATAAGCGTGTTCGTTTAACGACTAAAGTTTCTATTGCTTCCCATTGTTCGGGGCGGAAATTGGCGGTAGGATTGTTGAGGGCTTGTTGTAGGAGTTTGAGTACTTTGTTTTTGGAGATCATTTTTTTTATGCTAATAGCCTTGTCGGGAAACGCTATAATACACCGTCAATTTGATTTTGTCAGCTATAGTTTTGAAGTATAATAATGACAGGTTTAAAGTCTACCCATCAAAACATGTACTAGCACTTTATCAGCATGACACTGCAAAAAATGAACACACGCTATTTCAATACTTATGGTCCAGTTAATGAAATTGAACATTATGTTGTTTTCCGTCATCAATTAATTGCTGACATCGTTTCGCAAATTGAATGGGGGACGTATTTTACGATTTATGCACCTCGACAAATGGGGAAAACCACTTTGTTGCGACAGTTGGTAGAAATATTACAAAAACAATCTCATTATTTACCTATCATTCTCAGTTTTGGTGCTTTTGAAAATGCATCAGTTGAGGGATTTATAAAGGCATTTAGTCAAAAAATAATCCAGCAATTAGAAGTCGTTACAAACGTCGTTTTGGCGCAAAATTTGCCAACAGATTTTCTCACACTACAAGATTTTTTGACCACTTTGGCAAAACCAGAATATAAAATTATCATGTTGATTGATGAATTTGATGGCACACCACAAGCTGCCATTTCTGGTTTACTTCAAGTTTGGCGTGAGATTTATTTGTCACAACAATCACCACGTACATTTCACAGTGTTGTTCTCATCGGGCTCCAAAACATTGCTACCTTAAACTTAGGCAGAAGTTCACCTTTTAACATTGCTCGCCAAATACGCCTGCCAGAATTTACTTTTGGCGAGGTACAAACATTGCTTGGACAATACACAACAGAAACGGGGCAAATTTTCACCTCAAAAGTGATTTCTGACATTTTTCATAAAACGGGTGGACAGCCCTTTCTTGTCAACCGCTTGGCAGCCATTTTAACTGAAGACATTGTCACCGAGCGCACGAGTCCAATAACTCCTAACGATTTTGAGACGGCGCTCAATACCTTGCTTCGAGAAAGCAATTATAATTTTGAAACCTTAGTGCGCCATGCCAGAGAATACCGTGAGGATGTGTTAAATATTCTTTTTGGTGCTGAGTATGAGTTTAATTTGAATGATCCTTTGGTTCATGCCTTACATATGCATGGGATTATAGCGAGTGTCAGCAATTGTCAAATTGCTAACCCCATTTACGCCAAAGTGTTGTTAGCCGCTTTTCGTCCCATTCGGAACAAATTGCAAGGTGCGGCTCTGGTTAATAGCTATGATTTACGTCAGCATGTGAATGGAAATGAATTACAAATGGATGCCTTACTTTCTCGTTTCCATGAATTTGTTGAACGACGGGGGCAAGAGGCATTTAAAGTGACTCCTATGCCACAGGAGGCAACGGGACAATATTTATTAATGGCGTATCTTGATTTGTTCGTGCGACAAATTGGTGGGGATTTGTTTACTGAAATTGACTCAGGTAATGGGCGATTAGATTTGATTGTGGTTTATCAGGGACGACGGTATATTATTGAAACCAAAATTTGGCGTGGTGTTGCCACGTTTGATCAAGGAGTTGAGCAACTTGAAAATTATTTGCTGACAGAGGGTGAAAATATTGGTTATTATGTGGTTTTTCATGCGCGTTCTAAAGTGTATGGAAAATTAACTAATGAACAGCTTGAATTTACGGTGGAACGTGAACAGGTGAAAATTAAAACTTATTTGGTACGGTTGGGACAATTGTTTGACGCTTAGTGCTTGGCAAAAAATCTGTCCCTGACCAAAGTTTGGACTCCTAATCCAAAGAGTCCAAACTTCGGTCAGGGACTGCGGATTAATACTTTGTTTTCAAATTGAAAACCATTTTATCCATATTTTGCAGCAATGTCGCTGTGAGACAAGTTTGCGTCTTTTCCAATTGTTCCGTTATTGATATTTGTGAAAACTTCACAGATTGTGGACACAAGTTTTGTGATGTTGTCTTTCACCCAAACTTGACTCATTTCGAGCTCTTCATCCGATTCTTCGTCACAACATGAATAATATTCCACCTCTGTAGTCAAATCGACGGCGATGGGGATATTAACGATGCTATTGCGAACGAAAATTCCGTCAGCCCATTCAGGCAAACCAGCTGTGACATTGATTTCATAATTATCTGCGTTCTTTTTGACAGAAAGAATGGTGATTCCATCATCAGAGAGATGAACTAAATTCACATTTTCTAATGCTTTGCTAATGAGGTTAGCTAAATTTGTACTCATAATGAATAGAAATGCAGTATTTGGAGTCAAAAATTTATTTTGGGCTAGGCACTTTGTCTAATGCGAGGTTTTTTGAAAACGCCTCATATAAAACTTTTTGCCATCATATTCGGTTTCTAAAATTTTTTTCTGACTGAGTAAATTTTCAACGATTTTCCAATCAGCTTGATTTTTTGTCAGTAATTCACGTACTGCCTCCTCGCGCATGGGATGAACTGCGGTGATACTCAATAAGTCTTCGGCAGCATTGCCTGTGGATGCAAAGGCATTGCCCTCATAGCCCGTTAGGTATTCGATATTTGGGACTTTGCGGCTAACAATTTGATAAAAACGGTTAAGCTCTTCCTCGCTTGGCGCACGAATGGATGAAATTGCGGGTGGACGTGTGGGAATTAAAAAATAAGCTTTTTTTGGATTGAGGCGATGGATAAATTCGGCTATCCCTGCCGCATCGCTAAGATTGCGATTTTTGACTAACATGGTTTCTGTCACTAGGGTGCCAGTATATTCTTTGGCAAATTTTATCATGCCTTCCAAAATGGTGCTGAGCTTGAGCGCCTTATGTGGTATGTCAAGACGGCGCCATATTTTTTCATCAACACTGTCTACTTTGAGAGAGACCCAATCAGCTTTTTTAAGTGTTTCTCGCACATCTTCACGCCAGATTAGTGAGCCATTTGTAATAATGGCAATTTTGATACCCAATGGGCGCAATTTATCAATTGTCTCACCAAGATCAAGGTCCAATGTTGGTTCACCATCTGGTACAAAGGAAAGGTGGTCAATGGTTTCACCCTGCGCTTGCAGTTGTGCCACGCGCTCAGAGACGAGTCCAACAAGATAGTCAGCCCCGTAAAAGTGACGGCGTTCTATCTCCGTTTGTTCTGTTGGACCCACTTGGCAGTAGGTACAATAATATGAACAGGACTTTGGAGGAATATTGTTAATTCCAAGACTACGTCCTAAGCGTCTTGATGGAATGGGTCCAAAAATTTCCATAATTAATTATTAGTGTTTGTAAGTGGGACATAATGATAAGTACCCGTTCACAAGTTTTCACACATTTTGGAGTCCAAAGCAGCGCTTTGGGCATGGGTTTCCAAAGCGCTGCTTTGGACTCCAAAATACCTGAAAATTCATGGTTCAGTACTTAAGAGGCTGTTTTGGAAAAAATGAAAAGTCTTTTTCAGAAAACGAGAAAG
>CAYFOB010000236.1:5960-6597 GCA_964344525.1 uncultured Thiomargarita sp. | reverse complement strand
CGCCGGTATATTCGCCATAAAATTGATAAAGATTGTTAATATGTCCCAACAAAATATCACGGATTTCAGCAACAGAAGCAGGCGGCAATTTTTCGCCGGTTTTTAAAAAGTGATCTATTTCACGAAATATCCACGGGCAACCCAATGCTGCGCGCCCTATCATCACAGCATCTGCTCCAGTATAATCCAACACAGACTTTGCTTTTTCTGGGGTGCGAATATCGCCGTTGGCAATGACGGGTATTTTGATTGTTGTTTTAATTTCTGCAATCGTATCATATTCCGCCTCACCGCTAAATCCACAAGCACGAGTGCGCCCATGCACCGCTAAGGCTTGCACACCGGCTTGTTCTGCTATTTGGGCAATACGCACACCATTACGATGTGCTTTATCCCAACCCGTGCGTATTTTTAAGGTGACAGGGACATCAACGGCTTTAACAATAGCCTCAAGAATTTTGCCCACCAATGTTTCATCTTTTAGCAAAGCAGATCCAGCCATCACATTACAAACTTTTTTGGCAGGGCAACCCATATTAACATCAATGATTTGTGCACCATTTTCAACATTATGTTGCGCCGCTTTGGCTAATAATTGGGGATCAGCGCCCGCAATTTGTACACAGCGCGGCTCCGT
>CAYFOB010000236.1:4754-5950 GCA_964344525.1 uncultured Thiomargarita sp. | reverse complement strand
ATTAGCGCGACGTTTAGTTTTTTCGCTTCCCCAAAGTAGGGAATTTGAGGAAATCATTTCAGAAATTGCCAAGCCTGCGCCCATATCTTTACAAAGTTGTCGAAAGGGGCGATCGGTGACGCCTGCCATTGGGGCAAGAACGAGATTGTTTTTTAGAGTGTAGGTGCCAATTTGCATGAAAATTGCTATATCTTTTCTAGTTGTATTATCAATGGGGGCTTTCAATAAACCACATTATTCCTCAAATAAACTGGCAATATCTCCTCAGCACTAACCGCTTGCCCTTCCTGAAACACCGCTAAAGCCAACGGCATCATCGCTCGGCTTTGTGGATATCGTTCTCCTTCATAACCTTGCACCACATCTCCTAATTTTGTTGATAATTGCGCACCATAAGTCCTCCACCCACTGCCAACACCGTGCCATCCCCCTGCTGTTGGCACACTTATTTGATCTGGCGCACAAACAATTTCTTCATCGTCAGAACGCATAATGCCTTGTTTATCAATCATATAGCGTCCCCAATAGACTTCACGCATGCGTGCATCAATCGCTGCTAATACCTTTTCAACGCCAAATTCAGCGTGGGCACTTTGCGCTAAAGTGGCTAAAGAAGAAATGGGAGCAACTGGTAAATCGGCAGCAAAGGCGATCCCTTGGGCAACGCCACAAGTAATGCGGAGTCCTGTAAAGCTGCCTGGACCTCGTATAAAGGCTAAGCCATCAAGTTGGTTGGGTTTTAAATCAGCCTCCTGCAACAATTCATCTGCCATCGGCAAAATCAGGGCGGCATGTTGGCGAGGGGCAATAACGGAGCGATCTTGTATTTCGCCGTCTAGGTATAAAGCACAGGAGCAAGCTTCTGTGGATGTATCAATAGCAAGTAGTTTCATTATGCGTAATCTACAGGAAAGGCTAACACTTCGTTAATGTGAGAGGCACCAATTCTTAACATTAATAAACGATCTAAGCCCAAGGCAACCCCCGAACAATCGGGCAACCCGGATGTTAAGGCGGCTAAAAAACGTTCATCAAGAGGATAAGTTGGCAAATTGCGTTTTTTGCGCTCAACTAAATCTTGTTCAAAGCGTTGACGTTGTTCAACAGCATCTGTCAATTCATAAAAACCATTCGCCAACTCAATGCCTTGTATATATACCTCAAAGCGTTCAGCCAATTGTGGATTATCGATCCGT
>CAYFOB010000236.1:0-4744 GCA_964344525.1 uncultured Thiomargarita sp. | reverse complement strand
GGCTTGAGTGGCTGGAAAATCGGTGATCACAGTGGGCTCATCCAAAAGAGGTTCAATCTGATGAGAGAGAATGAGTTGCAAACAACCATCCCGATCCAAATCTTGAAGACCAAATTGGGCGGTATAGTCTTGAAGAGCAGACAAGGGACAGTCCAAAGGATGTAAGCCAATATACTTTTCAAAGAGGGCGCAATAAGTGATATGCTCAACAGGTGGACAGTGCAATAACGTTTGTAGCAATTCATCAACTTCATGAATTAAATCCAAAAGCTGAAAATCGGGACGATACCATTCTAACAAAGTAAATTCAGGATTATGCCATCGCCCCGATTCCCCATCACGAAAAACTTTGCTGATTTGAAAAATAGCCCCACTACCCGCAGCTAATAACCGTTTCATGGCTAATTCTGGAGAAGAATGTAAAAATAAACGCTTTTTTTCCTGATAATTAGTATGAAAAGGCTCAATCATAGGATCAGGTACACAGCTGGCAGACAATATAGGAGTTTCTACCTCTAAAACGTTGCGAATTTCAAAAAAGTGACGGATTTCACGATATAAATGTGCCCGTTGCTGCAAAGTTTCAGAACTTGCGGTGGGTTGCCATATCATTATTGAACCCCTCATCACATAAATCAACAATAATACATTGCTCACATTTGGGCTGACGAGCAACACAAATATAACGCCCATGTAAAATCAACCAATGATGAGCCTCCTTTTGATATTTTTTAGGCACCTTATTTAATAATTGTTTTTCAACTTCAGCCACCGTTTTACCTGGTGCTAAGCCTGTTCGATTCGCAAGCCTAAAAATATGAGTATCAACAGCAATCGTTGGCTCACCAAAAATAGTATTTAAAATCACATTAGCTGTTTTTCTCCCCACCCCCGGCAATGCCTCCAAAGCACTACGCTCACGCGGCACTGCACCATCATGTTTTTTTATCAGTAGATCACACGTTTTAATGATATAACAGGCTTTGGTATTAAATAAACCAATGGTTTTAATATATTCCCGCAAATTTTCTTCACCCAAAGCCAATATCGCCTTTGCGGTGTTAGCAATTTTAAATAATGGAGCGGTGGCTTTATTAACGCTTTTATCTGTCGCTTGAGCAGAAAGCATGACTGCAATTAACAATTCAAAAGGGCTGTTGTAATTAAGCTCAGTTGTTGGGTGCGGATTTTGCGCTTGTAACCGGGCAAAAAGGGTTTGGCGTTGTTTAGCGTTCATAAAATAGTTCTCATCTATGCATTGAACCATGGATTATTTGTGCATATTTTTTCATATTTAATAAATTAATATTTAATATTAAAAATACTAATAACTAGATTAGTAGATATAAATCAAATACTTAAACAACAAAATGAAAGTATTTTATAAAATAAATGAAATAAGCTTGCAATTTTTATAGTTTTTATTATATGATGCGTTCCGAAATTTATTCATTGTGAGGACGCACTATGAACACCGTTAAATCAACTATTTCGCCACTAACCAGCTTACTCAATTTTTTGGGCGTGAGCCTGTTGGCATCAATGGGGGTCTCAATGATGCTCATTGGAGTCGTATTGTTGTTGTCGTATGTCGGCTAAATTTTCATCATCGAACCAGGTAAGTACCATGAAAAAGATTCCCAAATGGGGTAGCATGATTTTTGGAATTGTTTTAAGCTTTGGCGCATGGCAACTCGGACAGGACAGCGTAGTGTCTGCACGCGCTTGGTTAGCACAAAGTTTGTTGCACACGGCTTGGGTACGCGCTCTCGAAAGTGGAGAGCAAGTCAGACCTTGGCCTTGGGCAAACACTTGGCCCCTAGCACGTTTATCAGTGCCCCATTTGAATGTTGAACAAATCGTCCTTGCCCGTGCGGCTGATGAAGACATGTCTGCTTTTGCATTGGGACATTCCAATAGTAGCGTATTACCAGGCGAACTGGGCAATAGTGTACTCAATGCACATCATCGCAAAACTTTTATCAGCTTTTTGAAGAAATTGAAACAAGGCGACACGCTGGTGCTTGAATCACCACGCAACGGACGTTGGCACTATCAAGTTTCAGCAATTTACATTGTTGATAAAACAGATACTCATCTAGTTGAGCCCAGCTTAAATCGACGTTTAACTTTGATCAGTTGCTACCCAAGCAGTAAAACAGAAGACGGTTTACGTTATGTCGTGATTGCTGAAGAAATAGAAAGATTGGCTTAAAAAAAGCGAGTAATGCAATGATCAAAATTAAACCAATCCATGCAAGTTGGTGCACTCTAACCTGCATGGGTTTATTTAATCACTGAAAAAAGTTTTTATCGGCAACCGTTTTTGCCCATTCACCTCCACTATCCCCCCTTTCGACTGCATTTGAGTATAATAATAATCATTATCAGCCGGTACCAAAAATCCCTGATCTAACCACGTTTTAAGAAGTTGTATCATCGCAACTGTCTCTTCCTCCGCCGTGTGCAATAGAGATTGAGGTACATACATTTCAAAAAGGGCTTAAATAAAAATAAAAAATTTCCACCAAACGGCTCCATTTTGAGTCGCAACGTTCCGCGTAAATCACCCTCTGGCATGTTCAAATTAAAACGAGTAATCGCAAATTCTGGCGTATTTTTTAGCAACGTCAGCCCGTAGGGCACTAACCTAAACTTCGCCACTTTACTTTGCTGCTGTAGGGACAATCCTTGATTTTGTATCTCAACCAACGTATTTGTAATATTGATCAAAGTCGGCATGTGCCAATGAAGTAGCTCAAAATCACCATGACTTGGACCATAAGGTTCATTACCCACTTGCATCTGTTGCAAGCGCGTTTTCACCGCCACCATCAAATTATCACCGGTTAAATTATTATGCGCTGCCAAATTCACATCTTTCAATATTACTGGCGATTTTTCTTTACCAGCCAACAATATATCCGCCATATTGAGACTACCTTCACCAATCACAAGATTAGCAACCTTAGATTGTACATCCGCTGCCAGCGAAAGGTTTTGTATTTTGATGTAACCAGCTTCTGTGTCTAACTGTACTTGTGGGCTGTGCATTTCAATCTGTGCAGCAACCATGTTGCGTTTGGCAAATACAGTCCCCTCCAAATCTTGCCATTGCAAGCGTACATTATCATCTTCAACCTGCCGCGCAGGCATTTTAAACGTGCTCACAGAATCGCCGTTGATACGCACAGTCGTCAGCGCTTCAAGTAACGCCTTATCGGAAGTCTCACCGAGTTCAGGCACAACATGCAAAGTGGTACGAACTTGGGCAGGTTGTATGGGCAAAAAACCATGATCGATATGATGTGCTAAGATAAAACGGTTGGAGGCGCTTTCAACAAGGCTTTGTGCAGAGGAGCTAAACCAGCCACGCTTGTAGCTGTTATCAAGTGATCTTAATTTAAACGTTTGATAAAGGTTTTCTTGGACACGAGGAAATTCTCGCTCAGCACCCACCCCCGTCAAATAAGGGATTATCGGGGCAATAATGAGTACGACAGGCAACAAAAATAGAATAAGTTTTTTCATAATTTTAAGGTGCTAAAAAAACGGCTTCAATCTAGCATTTTACAAGAACTTTTACAAACTAATAGAAACCAAATCCACATTTGTGTCCCGATAATCAACCAAAAATGATTGCGCCACTTTTAACCAATGGGTTTGCCCAATTTGAACAACTTTTGTTAAAGTTTTTAAATTATTTTCATCCCCCAACCATTGCTGAAAGGCATCAACCAACGCAGGAAACAAGGCTTTACGCATTCCCTTCAAATTAGCCAAATAAAGCAACAAAGTTGTGGCTTGCTTTTTTTCCAAAAGCATAGGCAAAGTCACCAAACAATCCGCCAAATGATCACGCACAGCACGAACAATCATCTCGCTTTGACTACCTGAGACAGCAACTAACATCTTTTCCCACTCCTCTCCCAACAACTCACCTGCCCGTACCTCACCAATTTCATGATCAATCGCAATACCAATTTCATCATCTGTCATCCTATCCAATGCGATTTCCATATCTTGTTCAGCGTCATATATTGAAAACAATCGGGCAAAATGATTTTTTGGTTTTTTCCAATTCCACCCATCAATCCGTTCCCATAATGCCCGTCGCAGCGACTCTCGCCGAATAAAAATTGTAGAACCTAACGTCATTGCCGGCGGCGCTGACAAATCGCGCGCAATTTCATCAGCGGCAATCAAAATTTCAAGCCCCTCTCGCCGTTCATGATGGAGCAAATGCCCAACAAAAAACAATGGTTTAGAAAATTGCCCATAACCCCCACTATAAACAATACCATGTGGTACCAAACTACGATTGATAGCAGCAGTATCAAAGGGATCATAACAATCACCATCAATAGGTATGCAATCAAAGGACTTATCCGCTAACCCATCCCATAACTGCTCACGCTCACTCAACCATTGACCAACTTCATCTTTAGATAATGACGCTGTCAAGGGCAAATGTTTTTCCCAGCGATATAATTCGCGCATTTTCAACAAATAAGTACACAACCCATAATTTTGAGCATGTAAACTGTCAGAAATATGACAATTTTGTTGCACGACGCTGTATATTTTTTGAAAATCTAGCATGCAAGTATCCTATTAGTTATAATAATTCGTTCCCACGCGTTATACCAATGCCATTAAGTTAAGAATTAGAGTTTTATTTTCAACAAAATATTTTGTAGGTTGGGTTAGATTTTTTTGCGCCGCAAAAAAACGTAACCCAACT
>CAYFOB010000235.1:4945-6598 GCA_964344525.1 uncultured Thiomargarita sp. | reverse complement strand
TTATGGTTTTGGAACAAAAATGCGTAACATCAGTTATTAAGTGCACTCTCGTTCTTGTTCCCACGCCAGCGCGAGGGTCAATTATTTCGCAGTCAGCACGTCCCAATGAGCCTTAATCTCTGTAATACCTGGCGTGTGAATCCCCTTATACAAGATTGTACCATTTGCACCTATGATAATTTGTGTTGGTGTGCCCATGACTCTATAAGCCTTTGTAATGACACTCCCCTGATCAAAAATCACCGGATAAGGTATCTCATATTTCTTGATATAAGCACGCGCCTTGTCAACAGAATCATGTATTCCTACATTGATGGCTAACACAGGCAAACGGTTGCCAAAGTGTTTGTATAGCTTTTTAAGTTGTGGAATATCCTGCTTGCAAGTTATACACCAAGTTGCCCAAAATTTCAGGATAATAGGTTTTTTGCCAAGGTAATCATTGTGCAGCGAAATCTGTTTACCGTCAAGGATTGTTGCAGAAAAATTAGGCGCTTTTTCCCCCAATTTAGCGTCTGCGTAGGCTTGTGTCGCCCATAAAGTTAAGAATGCGCTGATGATGCATGCTTTGATATGCATTGATTTTCTCCAAATTTAGCCAAATTATGGCGAAAGCCGCAACCAATGCCAACTGGTTAAAGTGTGTCTTGATCCCACTTCTTCATTGCTACCATCCCAATTGGCAAATGAAATCGGAATAAATTGATCATCATCCGACTTGCAAATTTTTCTTGCCCGTTTCATTAACACTTGCCAACGTCCCTGTTCCCATTTTCCTGTCGCCATCAAGGTATTGTCGTTTTGGCGAGGCTCAAGCGCAGGGCCTTTGCCATCAAAAATGATAGATTCTGGCGCAATTTCTGGATCAATACTGCCTGCATTCCAATACCAAATTGTAGTTCCATCAGCATGATAGTTTAAGGTTTTTTCCATGACTGCGCCCTTTTTTATAAATTGGATAGCAAAAGCGTCAGAGTACATTTCCAAAAATTCATCCTGAATTCGCTCTGAAACAGGTTCACCGGGGCGGCTATCTGTTCTATCATGTACTTCTAACAAAAAAGCAATTTCCTGTGTATTGTATAGTACACGTACCGTGATCGCATTAGCTAATGGTGTAAATAGGCGTTCTTTTTTGATGAGATTGGGGAGCAAACGCAGGGTTGTGCCCGGTGCTTTATTCCAAACCTGATCATCGACACTTGTTGGCAATGCCCCTTCAATTTTCTCTCCCTTAATCATAACGCCTGGTGGGCTGCTGTTTTCTCGCAGCGAATAAACGTAATTAGCGATATGCCAACGATCATCCTGACTGATTGGATCAGGAGCACCGCTCGTTGAACGGTAGGGGGGCATGGGGGTGCCGAAAATGCCAATGGATATGCGCTGGTAAATGCTACGGATTGTCTCATTGCCCTGTATATAGCGCCAAGTCCAAGGCTTAGTCAAATCGCGTGGCCAAATCCGATAACCCCAGTCATCGGCAAAACGCACATCAGAAGTGATATTGCCACGCCCTGCCTCACCGTGACAGAGTCTACAAGTTTTATCAAAGGCTATCTTGCCCTTGGCGATGGAGTCCGCGGAGTAAGGTATTTGACCCTCAATAGGTTCAACTGCTGTAATGCGTATAAAATCTTGTTCATCGTCTTC
>CAYFOB010000235.1:4320-4935 GCA_964344525.1 uncultured Thiomargarita sp. | reverse complement strand
TCCCAAGTGCCTATATTGTCTAAACCTTTGATGACAGGAATCAAACTTTTGATTTGTTCATCGCTCAAGACATGCCCCCAACCAGACATGGAGGTACCATTTAAACCATTTTTGATGATATTAAATAAATCTTCATCCCGTGCAGGTAGTTGAGCAGGAGAGGTTTTATATTTGATTGTGCCCATGGAAAAATCATGAGGTCTAGGATAAAGACGCTCAGCCACTGTGCTTTCTTCGCTGTGACAGACAGCACAATAAAGCTCGAAAATTTTTTCGCCAGTCATATTAGCACGTTGTGAAAAAATTTTCTTCAGATTACGGGGTATTTGCCCAGTATAATCATAAAGAAAAGTGATGACTTGCCATACTTGCTCCTCGCTCAAGATATCCTGCCAATTAGTGGTAATACGCCAAAATAAGTAGGCTTCTGACAATTGTGCCATGACCTCCTGAAAATGCGTTGGATTTAACCCATGGGCAAGAAAACCATCACCGCCCAATGAATCACCATGACAGAAAAAACAATTCATAAAATAAATCTTGCTGCCCGCCTGCACAGTTTCCTGATACAAAGCCTGATCAGTTTGCGCTTTGGCACGCAACGGATTTTCAAGA
>CAYFOB010000235.1:1030-4310 GCA_964344525.1 uncultured Thiomargarita sp. | reverse complement strand
ATTGTAAGACTTATCATACGCTTGCACTGTTGCAGGCGGTTGTTGATATTCGGCAGTAAAGCCTAATAGTGCTGGCATAAAAATCACCAAAGCGCCACGCCATTTTTTTGTTGGAAGTTTTAACATATTTTTTCCTAAGTAATCATCCAAATCTTGGAGCGTCACATCATTTTTCAACAATAACGAGTATTTCTTTAGCCTTTGCATCCACTGAAGAAAGTGGAATATTCCACCTGCCGGCTTGAACATAACGACAATAAATGATTTTAAACCCCACATTTTCAAGTAATTCAATCAATTCTGATTTTCCATATCTTTTATCCCTAATAAGATACTCTGCATCAATTTCCCCTTCATCACAAAATCGCTCTTTTCTATAGACAATACCTGTTTCAATATCAAGCATAAAATACTTAGGATTAAAAATGTCACCCGAGGATTGCATGATATTGTTTGCTGGAAGTTCTAAAAGTTTGTTGGGTTCGCTAAGGACATTGCCAATATTGGTAGCAATAGCAGTTGTTAATTCTCTGTTTAAAACGGAAATGACAGCCCTACCATTTTTCTTTAATGATTGATAAATTGAATTTATAATTTTAACATTTTCTTGATTATCCCCAAAAGAACCAATCACGTCATATAAACAAAAAATCAAGTCACAGGTTTCGTTTAAATTAATATATCTGCAATCTTGTAATTCAATATTCAAATTGTCTTCTGCTTTAATTGCTGTAAATTCATACCCGACAATATTGCAAAAACCTCTTGAGTAGAGTGCCTTTAAATGACGCCCATCACCACAACCAAAATCAGCAATCAATGAGTTTTTATTGATGCTGACGTTATCCAAAATATAATCAATTTCTTTAGAAGCATGCCGTGACCATGGATGGTTTTCCCTTTCCATCCGTGAGTATGCATTCTTAAGAATATGTTCAGAGATATTTAAAAGCGCTTCAAATTTTTTCTGGTTAGGCACCGAAAATTTTTGAGTTTTAAACGTGAACGCTATCCACTCACAACCCGCTTTGAGTTCTGTTAATTTAAAGGTAGAATCCAGTGCTTCATCTATTTGTAATTGATTATAATCTGGAAAAAAATCAGTAAAAGCAACCAAAGTTTTATCTTGAAACAAAAATTGGGAAGGTTCTATGAATTCCACTTCCTCTGCCAATTCAACCAACAGATTTTTATTCTTTTTCAAAGATTCAATATTGACTTTTCTAAAAGTGACTGACTCAAGCGCCTTAATTGTTAATGGGTTAGAGGTTGCCAGCCCCCATGCAGCATAGTCAGAAAACCCCCATATTGAATGTAATAGAGTTTTAGCGATACCAATTTGTCGGTAATCTGAATGTACAACAAGTTGAGTAACCCACACACCTATGCCATCAGAAATATGTTTTTTGATGTAATACGCTTGCCCTATGATTTGCTCTTGATATTTAGCAAAAGCAACATAACAATTTTTATGATTTTTAAATTTTCTATAGAAACCTTCGCCCAACCGGATGCGTTTTCCTGGACGTTTTGGAGAAAATTTACTATAAAAACCATAATGATTGGAAAAAAGTTGTGAAGATTGCGTTATTTCATCCTTTGTTAAATTTTGGCATTCCTTCGTTAAAAAATCTATTTTTTCTATTAACATGCTAATGATCTCGTTAGGTGATTTTTTAGAAAAAATATACCATCAAAAGGTGCTAGAAATACTATTTTTTGAAAAAATAGTATTTCTTTTGATTAAAAAGCAGTCTTTCCTACTGATGATCAATATTCCAAGCATCAAACTGCAACCACAGACATCGCCATTAATTGCAAATTTTTGACACCACGAAAAATATTCACCTCCAGCTTATAAGCCAATTTAACGCGACTAACTGATGCCCCCCAATCTGTGTCAACTGTGTTAAATGCAATCACGTCAAGAGTTTGCCCACCTTCAAGAGGACGCACTTGCATTTTAAGGTGTTTTTCTTTTAGCACACGGCGTTGAAGTAGTTCAAATTCACCATCAAAAATCGGTTCAGGAAAATTATGCCCCCAAGGGGTTATCGTTCTTAATTGTTCAGCAAGCTCTAAATTAAAATCATCATTTGACAAATGACCATCACTAAAAATAACCCCCTGCAATTCATCAGCAGATAGATATTTACGCACTTCTTCATCAAAGGCTTGTTGAAAAGCATTAAATTGTGTACGCGGTATTGTTAATCCTGCCGCCATTGCATGTCCACCAAAATAACTAACCATATTCATCTGTTGGGTCGATATGTGCTCAATCACATCGCGAAGATGTACGCCTCGGACAGAGCGCCCAGAGCCTCTGATATAATCATCTTTATCGTGGCTAAAAATAATCACGGGGCGGTGTAAGCGATCTTTGATACGCGCTGCAAGAATTCCTATGACACCTTGATGCCATTTTTCATCTAATAAACAAAGCCCTATCGGCAACTTCTCAACATCGCCTAAAGTATCAAGCATTTCGACGGCATCTTGTTGCATCTTAGTTTCTTCTAAGCGACGTTCTTGATTGAATGTTTGAAGCAAATCTGCATGTTCTCTTGCATTGAAATCATTTTCACTCAATAAGCAGGCAATGCCGTAGGACATATCATCCATGCGCCCCGCTGCATTAATACGTGGACCTAAATAAAAGGCTAAATCGCTGGCGACTAAATTATTTTGGTCACGTTTTGACACTTGCACCAAGGCGCGGATACCTGGGCAACAACAATTTGCCCGTATTCGTCGCAACCCTTGCTCAATTAAAATGCGGTTATTGTAGTCCAACGTAACAACATCAGCTACCGTGCCTAAAGCCACCAAATCAAGGTAATTGGCGAGATTGGGTTCAGGAATTCCTTGGGCGGAAAACCACCCTTTGTCACGCAAACGCGCCCGTAAAGCCATCATCACATAAAAAGTCACGCCAACGCCACAAAGATTTTTGCTAGGAAATTTATCCCCCTCTTGTTTAGGGTCGATAATGGCATCTGCTTTGGGCAATTTTTGCCCTGGCAAATGGTGATCGGTCACCAACACACGCATGCCATGTTGTTTAGCAGCTTCTACACCGTCAATGCTAGAAATACCATTATCCACAGTAATTAAAAGATCAGCTGCTGCGCCAGGTTTTGTATAATTTAGAAAAGACTCTTTTAGCGCAAGCGCCACAATGGTTGGCGTTAAACCATACCCATGTTTTTCTCGATTGGGAACTAAAAATCCCACTTTTTGTGCGCCCATTTGCCGTAACGCTTTGATGGCAGTTGCA
>CAYFOB010000235.1:0-1020 GCA_964344525.1 uncultured Thiomargarita sp. | reverse complement strand
TCCATTTCGGCAGTTCGGCGCCTCTGGATTCAAATATTTTTGTGAACCGCGGCAGAACAAAGAACATCAGCGAGCCGGTCGAGGCGATTGCCATCAGCATCATAATCAGCCACAATGAGAATACGGGCTTGTTTGGTTACGCCTTCATATAACAAATTGACAGCATCATCTATGCCAAGTAGTGAGCTATAGGGGAGCAAATTTTGCAATCCATAATCCAGTTCAGTGGGATCATGAATGTGACGAGCAGCCAATACCCTTTTGATAATTGGATGAAATGTATCAGGCAAATCAATATTGTCAGGTATGGGGCGGCGTTTAATTATTTTATCCATTTAAAAATGTCTTGTTGGTAACAAAAGTGGGGTATTTGTTGATTTATTTATTCATTATGCGAGATACTTTGCATTGAGATTAGTTTATCATTAGTCAAATGGAGATAGCAGCATGAGTTTTTTTAATCTGAATAGCCTGTGCTGCAAATCAAAAATCATACCGCTCTGTCAGTGATTCCAAGCGTGATTTTGGTAACAACTTATGATAGAGATAAGGTAAAACAACAAGCCAAGGAGGTCAAAGTGGATGCTTTTTTGGTGAAGCCCTTTACGCCTTCGTTGCTGCTGCATACCATTTTGCAACAAATAGACAACAAGAAACCACAAGACAAAACCTTAATAAAATCAACTCCTCCTAATCTTTGTGGGTACCACGTTTTGCTGGTTGAGGATAACACGATTAATCGACAAGTGGCACAAGAGATTTTGGAGAGTGTTGGTATTCGTGTTGAAATAGCGGAAAACGGCATAATAGCTATACAAAAAGTTAATAAAAAAACAGATTTTGATGCCATACTCATGGATATACAGATGCCTGATATGGATGGCTATGAAACCACACAGATTATTCGGAAAAAATTTGACCAGACAGAACTCCCTATTATTGCGATGACAGCTAATGCGATGATTGGTGATCGGGATAAGAGGCTGTTTTGGAAAAAATGAAAAGTCTTTTTCAGAAAAC
>CAYFOB010000234.1:2728-6634 GCA_964344525.1 uncultured Thiomargarita sp. | reverse complement strand
CACTACTTGTTGGGGACTGCCCAATCATCAAGGAGCCAAATTGATCACCCTTTCGAGGGGTATTTTGTCCTGTTGTTGCGCGGCCATGTCGTGACACAACCACCTTAATCAGGTTACCACCCAATTCCTCATCGGTGGCGTGCAAAGTCTCTTCTAAGTGTTCTAAAAAATCATCAACCCGTTCTGGTGAAGTGCCAGCCACAAAATTGGCATTTGCCATGATGATCATGCCTTCAGGCGACGGAAAAAAGGTAAAATTCATCCGTCCGCCCACCAATAAACCAACTGCTAACATCATAGCCCCAAACATCGTTGCTAAAACAGTCCAGCGAAAAGTGATGATCGTCGTAACCAGGGGGCGAAAGTAAAAATCGCGTAAGTGATTAAAACCCTTTTCAAATTTTTGTCGTAATTTGTTGGGTTTGCTATGGTGGAGCTTATAAAAACTATGCCGTAAATGCCCAGGTAATACAAAAAAGCATTCAATCAATGAAGCCACTAACACGCAAACCATCACCATTGGAATGGCAAATAGGATATTGCCCATAATGCCACCAATGAGCATGAGTGGTAAAAAAGCCGAGACTGTTGTTAAGGAGGAGGCTGTGACAGGCGCGAGCATCCGTTGTGCGCCCCCCTCTGCTGCCAAAAGTGGTTGTTCACCCATTTGAAAATGCGCAAAACCATCTTCACCGACAATAATTGCATCATCCACAACAACACCCAAAGCCATAATCATGGCAAATAAACTGACCATGTTGATGCTGCCACCCGCTATGTATAATACTGCCAACATGCCCATTAATGAAATAGGGATACCAGCTGCCACCCAAAAAGCTACCCGTCCGTTGAGAAATAGAAATAAGATCGCAACGACCAATATTAACCCACCTAAGCCGTTTTTGACTAACAAAGAAATGCGTTGATCAATCAGTTCCCATGCTTGGTTATAAATATGCAGTTCGACACCGGGCGGCATTTTCTGGCGTGCTTCTTCTAACCAAGTTTGTAGAATTTGGGCAGCCACTAAGGCATCTTCATTTTCTGTTCGTTTCAACGCCAGCTCAACCGCAGGTTTGCCCTGATACGTCACACGCACTTCATTGTTTTGGGGACGACGCGTAATTGTGGCAACATCTTCCAATTTAATATAACGACCCGATTCCTCAGTAATTAATGGCAATTGTGCAAAAGCCAATTCATCACGGCGTTGCTCTAGGCTACGCAATTGTCGTGCGACATCATCACGCCCAATAGAGCCGGCGGGTATATCGCGGCTAAAATGCGTAATTTGCTCACCAATTTTGGGCAAAGTGAGCCCCAATTCTTGCAATTGCTCGGTGGGAACTTGTATTGCAATTTCTTCTTCCGGCAAGCCCGAAATATCAATTTTGCTAATACCACGCGCCAATAATTCGCGCTCCATACGTTGCGCCAAACTACGCAATTCATTGGCATCAGAAGGTCCTGTAATTAGCAAACTGGCAATTGGCTCGTAATGGACAACCCGACTGATTTCTGGTTTTTCTGCTGTGCTAGGTAAATTACGGATGAGTGCAATTTTTTCTTTGACTTGATCAAGCGCCCAACCCATGTCGGTGCCTTCTTCATATTCCAAGACAATTGTTGAAAAACCATTGGTGGAAGTTGAATCCATTTTATGTACACTGTCAAGGGTACGCAGCTCCTGTTCAATTGGGATAGTGATAGAAGTTTCCACATCCTCAGCTGTTGCTCCCGTCCAAACGACCATTACGGTGATAAAATCTAGCGCAAAATTGGGGAGAAATTGCGTATTGAGTTTACTCAACCCCCAAACGCCCGCCATAATCATCATCAGCATGAGGATATTGGCAGCGACTTTGTGTTGAGCAAAAATGCCGACTAAGTTTTGTTGGTGTTTTGTTGGTTCTTGCATATTTTTAAATGATATAGGCATCCTCTACTTTAGAAACTTCCTGCCAAAAAATCCGATTTTTTGGCAGGATTTTTCAAATCGTAAAATTTTTTTTAAGGAAGAGGAAGTTGAATATAAAATCGACTCCCTTTTCCTTCCTCACTTTCAACGCCTATCGTACCCCCATTTTTTTCTACAAACTCCTTGCATAAAATCAAACCTAAACCTGTGCCTTGTTCGCCTGCCGTTCCTTCTCTACTGTAATTGACCTCTATTCTAAATAGTTCATCAATATGTTTACTTGGGATGCCAATGCCAGTGTCTTTTATTGACAATTCAATAACCGCATTTTTTTTCTTGGCGGAAACCTCCACTCGTCCGTTTTCTGGCGTAAATTTGATTGCGTTGGAGAGCAGGTTCCTGAGCACAGTATTCAGCATGTTTTCATCCGCCAATACCTGCGTTTTTTCAATATCAGAAAGTATATTGATATTTTTTTGAGCCGCTTGAAAAGTTAAAAAGTCAATATTATACTGAGCAACAGCATCGATATTTAAAGCTTTTGGTTGAGCCTTGATTTTACCTGTTTGCACTCTTGACCATTCGAGCAGGTTTTTTAGTAAATTATGACCATTTTCTGAGCTTTGCATAATCTTATGCAAAAACTTTTCTTGATCCTTTGGCGTCAGCTGCTCAGTGATAACCAGCTCTAATAAGCCAATTGTTCCACCGAAGAGGTTCCCTAAGTCATGTGCAATGATAGAGAAAAATTTGTCTTTGGTGCTATTGGCTTCTTTTAACTGCTCAACCGTTGAAGCGAGTTCTTCAACTTTTTGCTTGAGTTGAGTTTCTGTCGTTTGAAGTTTAATATGTGTTTCAACGCGAGTGATTAGCTCCTCAGTATTGAAAGGTTTGGTAACATAATCAACGGCACCCAGTTTAAAACCTTTGAGAACCTTTTCATTATCCTTTTGGGCTGTCAGGAAAATGACTGGAATTTCTTTGGTCGTAGCATCTTGTTTCAGTTTTTGACAAACAGCAAATCCGTCCATCTCTGGCATCATAATATCTAACAAAATGAGATCAGCCTTCTGCTTTTTGAGAACATCCAAAGCTTGGGGGCCATTTTTTGCAAAGATGAGACGATATTTTCTGGCTTGTAGCGCATTTCCTAAAAGCCTCAAATTTTCTGGGTTGTCATCTACAATTAATATTAATGGGGGCATTTGATACTCCTTTTTAACAGCAATTTGTTTAGCTTAAAGAATTAAGTATATTACATAATTTATCCGTATTTACATAAAAATGAATAATCCAAAAAAAAATCCCACCGAATTATCAACACCCAAAAAACGATTGAATTTGATTTCTAAACCAGCAAGTTTGAGACAATTTGTCTTTGTTTAGATTTTGCCTTTCAGGTAAATCTCTGCCATAGTCTTTAGCCGGAAAGGCTTTATAAAACGTTTCAAAATCATCGCTTTGCAACAAAGTTAAAATATTGGCGGCTTTTTCTTTGAATTGTTTTCTTAATTTGGCTTGTTCATTTTCTTTGAAAAAAGGGTAGCCATTTCTTGCTCCCACGATGCCAAATATAATGTGATCCTTATGGGTATTTTTGCATTTTTTTAAGCGATTGATATACGCAGTTTTGTCAAAATGTTGTGGTTTCCAATATTCTTCCAAGTTGTCTGGATGATAAAAATAGTTTTCGATACTGTAATAGTTGAGTATCAATAGGTTAGGATAAATGCGACGAATTAATTGTATTTCGTCATCAGTCAAAAAATCTCGATCAATGAGTCCATGATAGTGTAAATTTTTCGCCTTATAAAACACATCATTTTTGTCAATCGCTGTAAAAAATATGATGTCTTTTATGCCAATATTGTTATAAAAGGGGGTATCAGTATTTTCAGAAAAGACGATTGTTTTGCCTTCCAATACTTTGGACAAAAATTCTTTACTGACTGCAATTTCAAACACATCATAGTGATTTTTGGGTTGTG
>CAYFOB010000234.1:0-2718 GCA_964344525.1 uncultured Thiomargarita sp. | reverse complement strand
ATGATCAGAATCGTTGGCGTAGTCAATAAAGCCGAGTGAATGGCTTGCTGTCCACAGTTGGCAACCGTCAGGTATCCAATTTTCCACGATTTCTTTGATTAAAGCATATTGTAATTTAGTATTCAGGTGTAAATCCATTTCATCAAGATAATAAATGGTATCTTGATAAAAAGGTGTTCGACTGAGCATGTTGAT
The DNA here is from genome assembly GCA_964344525.1 of uncultured Thiomargarita sp. Lineage (GTDB taxonomy): Bacteria > Pseudomonadota > Gammaproteobacteria > Beggiatoales > Beggiatoaceae > CAYFOB01. Next base: position 2,523 of record CAYFOB010000234.1, on the reverse strand, counting down.
TAAAATGTTGAAAACTTCTTTTTCTCCATTGCCCAGATAATTATAGTGAACTTGAGAATCTCCTTTTTTAAAAAGAACGCTGGTGACTTGATTGTCTAATGGGGGAATCATTTCTAGTAGCGTCAATTGCGTGTCATTATCAAAAATTCTACTAAAAGCCTCATTGATAGGAGTAATATATTCCGCCTGAATTTGCACAGGAGATTTATTGGCGCTGAAAACATCCTTTAAAACCAGTTCGGTGATTTTATCAAGATCATTTTCAAGGCGGTTATCTCTTTCAATGTACATTTTCGGACGATCAGAATCGGTTTCAAAATTGACACGCCCAGATTGCCAAAGTGCCATTCGCGTCAATTGAGGCACTTGCCTTAAACTGCTGCGCCCATAAAATGCCTTTGGATTGAGATTGTCAGGTGATTTTTTATTGTCATGACGCGCTATTATCTGATGATTGTTAAATTCGATGGTCACCTGAAAATCTTTTTCGACATTTTTTCGGTAATAGCGTGGGTTTAGTGTTGTATCGTCTTTTGTTTGAGATGAAATCGCCTCAAACGCATCAAAAACACAAGATTTGCCGCTACCATTGACACCGATGATTAAAACCAATTTCGGGGTTTGTTCGCTGATATCAATGATGAGATCAGTAAATCGTTTAAAATTTGTGAGTTTTAATTTTTTTATAAACATGGCACCAATACAAAAAAAATTTTTTGTTTCATTCATAAAACCCTAATAACTACAAGGATTACTTTTAAAAAAGGATAAATCCCAGTTCAAAGGGTTGGTTTTGACTTATCCTTTCTTAAAAGTAATCCTTGTAGTTATTAAGGTTTTATGAAAACAACAACTTTAATAGTATAGCATTTCCCTAATTACGGGTCGACCAACTAATCTGAAGATTTTAGCGCTGATAAATGCGCTAACTTAATTAATTATTAATTATTATTAATATTTTAATAATTTATTACACCTATTTTTCAAAAGCCTATTTACATATTTTTTTTAATCAATTACAATACCCCGCCGAATTGTATGGGAATGAAATAATTTTATCTCGTACTAGAAATTTTGTTATAAATCCAAACGTTAGGTACATTAATTTTTATTATAGTAACCTTTATTAGGGGTAATAAATGAAAATTTCCAAACGTAGCTGTGTTGCTACTGCCAGCATTTTGCTGGGTGCCGCAGGTGGTATAAGCCATGCAGCTGATGAGGGCTTTGTGCCCTTTTCAGACTCATTGCTCTATTTTCAATTCCGTCCTCGTTATGAATATGCGGATGTCGATGGTGGCACCGATCCAGGCAAGGCATTCACAGTCCGAACGGTTATCGGTGGCAAATTTAATAGTGTGGCTGGATTAAAGGGGTCTCAGCTAAATATTGAGGCCACTAATGCGAGCCATTTTGGTATCGTGGACGATTATAAGACACCGTCTGATCCACAGAAGCCATTTGATATCATTGCAGATCCACCCCAAACGCGGATAACTGGACAACCAACGATTTATTGGTCATGTTGGTTGGAGACAAATGCCACAAACTTATGACATGATTGGTCTGGTTAGTAAACCTGCTGAAGGGTTGAACTTGACTGCTGGTTATGTTAGCAAAGTCAACAAGATATTCGCGAATGAATGCGCCAATAACGGATATAAGGAAAAATGTCGCACACTCGATACCAACTCGGTCATATTGAATGGCTCATACGCCTTAGCACCCGCTTTTAAATTGACTGGATATGGCTATATGTTGGCCTCCGTTCATGATACCTTTGGTATCAGAGCAACAGGGGAAATCGACTTGGGGCTTAAAATCAGTTATGAAGCCGAATACGCAGCCCAAAACAAAGCCAGCCTGGAAGAAGACTCATACGGCAAGTCTGAGCATGACGCAGACTACTATAAATTGGGCTTTAGGCTCAAGCACAGTGGTTTTATATTCGGTGCAGACTACGAGGTTCTTGGAAAAGAGGAGGTTAAAGGGGGTGGTGCTTTCGGTACCCCATTGGCGACTGCCCATGCTATGAACGGTTGGGCGGATCATTTTCTAGCAACGCCTGTAGACGGATTGGTGGATACCGCGATTACTCTGGGATACATCAACAAAAGCTTTGGTAGATTTATCATCATTTATCGCGATTTTGAAAGCGATGGGGGTAGCAAAGATTACGGAAAAGAGACTGATGTAATTTATGCCCACAAACTTTCTAAAAATTTGGGTATGATCGTCAAGGCGGCTTTTTATAAGCAAGGTGATGATTTGAGCAAAGCTGACACAACTAAATATTGGGCGATGCTAGATTACAAATTTGGTTTCTAGTGTTGCCTGAAGGAACATCCAAAAAAAATCACACACCTCTCGCCTCTCTCAAGAGGGGATTCTAAATGGCGGTAAAGTTCCTGATGTGCAGGGATTGATATTTATGGGTATTCATTTTTTTTGGGGATGTTTCTAAAGTTGTTATACTCGATGTTCAAGTTAGTAAATAAAAATATTATTAAGTACTAATATAGG
>CAYFOB010000233.1:1543-6641 GCA_964344525.1 uncultured Thiomargarita sp. | reverse complement strand
TGTTGCGTCAATTATTTGCTGCTGCATCCCACATTGAGTTCTTCCAGGTTTTAGAAACCTGGAAAAAATTGCGATATTTTGAAGTTATTCGTCCGTCACACAGCCCACCGACGCATTTTTGACATTCTTAATATATTTATACAAAGTCCCCCGCCTTGCCTTATAAGGTGGCATTGTCCATTGTGCGCGGCGTTGTGCCATTTCTTCGTCACTGACAGCCACGCTTAATGTTTTGTTTTGCGCGTCGATGGTGATCACATCGCCGTTTTTAATTAGGGCAATTTCTCCCCCTTCTTGCGCTTCGGGGACAATATGCCCAACAATAAATCCATGCGAGCCGCCCGAAAACCGTCCATCGGTAAGTAATGCAACATCCTTGCCTAAACCTGCCCCCATAATCGCAGACGTCGGTGTCAACATTTCTGGCATGCCGGGTCCCCCTTTCGGTCCCTCATAACGAATCACGACCACATCGCCTTTAACAATTTCCTTACGTTCCAAGGCAGCGAGCATGTCTTCTTCACAATCGTAGACTTTTGCGGGACCTGTAAAGCATAAACCTTCTTTGCCAGTAATTTTTGCGACTGCGCCACCGCTGGCAAGGTTGCCTTTGAGTATTTGGATATGTCCTGTGGCTTTAATGGGATTTTCTAAGGGACGGATAACTTTTTGCCCTTCTTTGAGTCCAGGCAAATCCGCTAAATTTTCTGCAACCGTTTGACCAGTCACCGTTAAACAATCGCCATTGAGCAAACCTTTTTCTAATAAATATTTCATCACAGCAGGCGTACCACCAATGTTGTGGACATCTTCCATCACATATTGTCCACTCGGCTTAAGATCAGCCAAAAACGGTACACGATCACTGACTGTTTGAAAATCGTCAATTGTTAACTCAACATCTACCGCCCTTGCCATTGCAATCAAATGCAGCACAGCATTGGTGGAGCCACCCAAAGCCATGACAATGACCATCGCATTTTCAAAGGCAGCGCGTGTCATGATGTCGCGGGGCTTGATGTCTTTTTCTAACAAATTACGAATTGCCGCGCCCGCCCGAAAACATTCCTCCAATTTACCTGGATATTCTGCAGGTGTAGAAGAGCTGTAAGGCAAACTCATTCCCAAGGCTTCAATTGCGGATGCCATAGTATTTGCCGTGTACATGCCACCACATGCCCCTGCCCCTGGGCAAGCATGCTTCACAACTTCTTGGCGTTCATCCTCGCTTAATGTACCTGCGATGTATTGTCCATAACATTGAAAAGCTGATACAATATCTAAGGTTTTATTATTTTGATCATGTCCAGGTTTGATGGTACCACCATAAATCATTAAGGCAGGGCGATTAAGTCGTGCCATTGCCATGATACAACCAGGCATATTTTTATCACAACCAGGTAGGGAAATATTAGCATCGTACCATTGTGCGCCCATCATGGTTTCAATGGAATCGGCAATTAAATCACGCGATTGCAGCGAAAAACTCATGCCAGGTGTGCCCATCGAAATGCCATCGCTGACTCCGATGGTATTAAAACGCATACCGACCATGTCAGCAGCTACCACACCCTCTTTCACTTTGGTGGCTAAATCAAATAGATGCATATTGCATGTATTGCCTTCATACCAAACACTGGCGATGCCCACTTGCGCTTTATCCATGTCTTCTTCAGATAAGCCGGTGCCATAGAGCATGGCTTGAGAGGCGCCCTGTGATTTAGGTTGAGTTATTTTTGAACTGATTTTATTGATTGGCACTGCCATTCTCCAATGATATAGTGTCCCCCTCTTGCGAGAGACTTGGGGTGTCAGATTTTTCAAAAACTTTATATAATCCCATACTGACGTTTGGAGTACAAAACAATATTAATTTAACTAATAATAAAGGTATTTTATGAAAATTTATCACCGATTGCGAACAAAATTAGTCGCGGTGTTCACTTTTGTTACTTTAATTCCCGCACTGATTACTGGTATTTATGCCATACATGTGTCTAGCCAAACCTTGCGAATGCAGGCACTCTCGACCCAAACGGTGCAGGCTAAAACACTTGCCAACAATGTGAGTTCTTTTTTAACAGCAGTCAAGGGTGACATTTTGTTTTTAACCCATTCACCTGTTATGAGAGATTATTTGAGTCTGCGCGTCACAGAGGGTGTATCAACGGGATTTCCAGAAGTCTTAGAACCAAAGCGACATGCCCTAGAACAGGAATTTCTTGCCCTATCCCGTCATCGTCGTATTTATTACCAAGTTCGTTATCTTGACGAAACAGGACAAGAAATTGCGAGGGTAGACTCAGATGGTTTGAAAAGCGAAATCATTAAACGCGATAAGTTGCAAAACAAATCGGGTCGTTACTATTTTAAAGACGCAATCGCCTTATTTGGCAAGGAAATTTTCGTTTCCCCTCTTGATCTTAACCGCGAACGGGGGAAAATAGAAATACCTCACAAACCAGTCATCCGCTACGCAGTTAACGTTTACGACGATAATAACCAACAAGCTGGGATTGTGATTGTGAATGTTGATGCAAATCAATTTATAAAATTGCTAGGCAATACACGTTTGGTCGATGATAAGGGCTTTTTTTTGAATCATCCTGATGCTGCAAAACGCTTTGGTGGACCAGTCGATTTAGATACTGGCTATAACATAGAAAAAGAATATCCACAAGCCGCCAATCAAATTCTTAATCAAGATGGCACCCTCAGCACTAGCACATTAACACTTTCTCACCAACAGGTGAAAGTACCTGGCACCCATCATCACTGGACATTAATTATCCAACGTAACACTAATGAGATTCTCAAAACGGTGATCGCATTTCGCCTCACGTTTAGTGTCATTCTTATTGTGGCGGTCTTAGCGGCTTTGCTTCTCGCATGGATGTTTAGCGCAAAAATCACCAGCCCGATTGAACAATTAACTAAAGTTGCTGAAACAATCAGCAAAGGTGAGTTGGTTACTCACAGTGTGGAAATAGAAGATAAAGGTGAAATTGGTAGATTGGCTCAAGCGTTTGAGCGGATGCGAGTCAGTATGATCAAGTCTTTTGAAAGACTACGCAAACAATCCAAAAAATAGACTTGTCCCTAAATAATTTTGAACTGTGATTCTTATGATTTATGTGATTGATTTGAGGAAAAAAATCCGCATTAGCTAATCAGACCAATCACATAAATCACAGTTCCAATTATTTAGGGACAAGTCTAATAGAAAATTTTTTGATATTACCATAAAAAATTATGAAAAGCAGTATATCACAGTTAACCTATGCTGAGTTGATGGCCGAAATATATCGTTTGTCATCTGATAAATGTAGTGGCACCGTATTTATTACCTCCCACGATGGTCATTTAGCGCGAATTGTGTTAGATGAAGGGCGTATTACACACTTAGTTTTTGATAGCAAATATCGCGGTTATGATGTTATTCCACTCATCCAAGCGATCAAGTTTGCTCGACTACAATTTGTTGAGGGTGTTTTTGAAACGGCTGAAGAAGTACCATTGCCAAGCACCGATAAAATTTTTCAAACGCTTGGCGAAACTCACACTAAGAATGGTACTTCACCCCCTTTTTCTAATGTAGACATGGCCATCGAACAAATTAAAAAGGGTTTGGCTACCCATATAGGACCTATTGCTACCCTTGTGTGTGAGGAGTACACAGAAAAAGTGGGGCCTCTCAATACAAAAAGTGATGTTTTTGCTATGATTGATAGTGTAGCCCAAGAAATTCAAAAACCAGATGAAGAAAAGGCATTTAAGGAACAAATGAAGACGGAAATACTAAAAATTTAGGACACCCCTCAATTAGGGGTGTAAACAGAAATTGTTAAATTATGAAACACACCACATCGTTATTAGCGTACCCAGAATTGATAGCTGAAATACATCGTTTGTCATCTGAAAAACAAAGTGGTACGATATTTCTCACTTCTCATGATGGTCATTTAGCCCGAATTGTGTTAGATGAGGGGCGTATCAGTTCTTTAGTATTTGACTCCAAGCAACGTGGCTATGATGCCATTGCACTTATTCAAACAATTAAATTTGCCCGGATACAGTTTATTGATGGTGTTTTTGAGACGGCTCAAGAAGTACCGTTACCAAACACAGAAGTGCTTTTTCAAAGCTTGGGTCATGCGCTGGAATACGCTGAAACAGCAGTCTCGTCAAGCGTATCCAATTTCAATGATGTCCTTGAACATATCAAAAAGACTTTAGCCACCCATATAGGACCTTTTGCTATCATTGTGTGTGAGGAATATCTTGAAGAAGTTGGTTCTATCAAAACAAAAGATGAGCTTGTTGCTATGATTAACACGGTAGCCTTAGAAATTGATAACAATGATGATAGACAAGCTTTTAAGGTCAAAATTAACAATGAATTAGTTGAACAAGGGAATATTTAAAATAGTCCACCTCGGTGACGGGGATAAAAGAACTTATGCTCGTCATTGTTGGTAGCGTTGAATTATAATTTCAACTAATTGACTGGCTAATTCTTTTTTATAAGAACGTGGTAAATAAATGCTACCATCAGCCCAAAAAACATTCAAAGCATTTTCCTTACTATCAAACCCCAGCCCATCGATGCCAACCAAATTTGCGGCTATCATATCCAATTTTTTTCGCTCTAATTTAGAACGGGCATAATCAGTCAAATTGTCCGTCTCCGCTGCAAAACCCACCGTAAAAGGGGGGGATGGTAAACTGGCAACGGCAGCCAAAATATCTGGTGTACGCTCTAAGGTCAATTGCATGACATCCTCATTTTTTTTCAACTTTTGAGTGGCTTTTTGTGCAGGGCGATAATCCGCGACGGCTGCTGTAGCAATAAAAATATCTGCTATTGATGCATGCGCCATAACCGCCTCAAACAGGTCTAAGGCACTATAAATCGAAACCATCTGCACGCCCGGCGGTGGCAACAACGAAACGGGACCACTTACCAGTATCACTTCTGCGCCCTTAGCCATAGCAGCTTCAGCAACAGCATAGCCCATACGCCCAGAACTACGGTTACTGATAAAGCGTACAGGATCTATATCTTCGCGGGTTGGTCCTGCGGTGACTAAGACTTTTT
>CAYFOB010000233.1:0-1518 GCA_964344525.1 uncultured Thiomargarita sp. | reverse complement strand
GTAACGCCCCAACTTTAAATTGTTCTTGCAAGCATTGCACTAATTCCAATGGCTCAAGCATGCGCCCTGCTCCGATTTCACCGCAAGCTTGTTCACCAATTGCTGGACCAAATATTTTTATGCCACGCTGCTGTAACAAATGACAATTTTCTTGAGTGACAGCAGCTTGCCACATTTGCGAATTCATGGCTGGCGCAACGGTGATTGGAGCTGTGGTGGCTAGACAAACCGCGCTCAGTAAATCGTTTGCATGCCCACAAGCCAATTTCGCTAAAAAATCGGCAGATGCGGGGGCAATTAATATCACATCTGCCCAACGCGCCAATTCAATATGTCCCATCGCTGCTTCCGCCTCAGCATCCAATAAATGGGTATGGACACGCTGCCCAGAAAGCGCTTGCAAAGTCAGTGGCGTAATAAACTTTGTTGCAGCAACTGTCATCACCACTCGCACTTCAGCCCCTTGATCGCGCAAACGGCGTACCAAATCAGCCGTTTTATAGGCGGCAATACTACCAGTGATGCCAAGCAAGATGTGTTTGTTGGTTATTGTTTTCATTTGTGGTTGGGGGTCAGTATTTGAACTGTGATTTATGTGATTGATATGATTATTATGAGGTGTTGATGCTTATTTTTTCATCACCTTTCATCACAAAAATCATAAGAATCACAGTTCAAAATGATTTTAATTTTAATCAAGTTTTTTTGGAGGAGTGCTACTTCGTGACTTACGAAATTGCAGAAAAGCCGCCAGAGTCCTATTCCCGTAAAGTAGCCGCACTTAGAATTACTGACATGCCGCTAGATGAGCGGCCACGCGAAAAATTGTTGCATCGGGGCGCAAAAACATTGACCAATGTTGAACTTTTAGCCATTTTTTTGCGTACTGGTGTTCGGGGCAAAACGGCTTTGGATTTAGCCAAAGATTTGTTAGACGAATTTGGCGATTTGCGTAGTTTATTGAGCGCTGATCATGATCGCTTTTGCCAAGCCAAGGGGCTTGGTGATGCCAAATACGTGTTGTTAAAAGCCAGTGTCGAAATGAGTCGGCGCTATTTGCGCGAATGTTTGGAACGTGGTGATGCTTTGACAAGTCCTGATGATACGCGCAATTATTTAATGTCAGAACTTAGTGGTCGAGATTATGAAGTGTTTGCTTGTTTATTTTTGGATAGCAAGCATAGAGTTATAAAATTTGAGGAAATGTTTTATGGCACAATAGACAGTGCCAGCGTTTATCCACGCCAAGTCGCCAAACGTGCCTTACAACATAACGCGGCTGCCTTGATTTTGACACATAATCACCCCTCTGGAGTTGCCGAGCCGAGTGAAGCCGACATTACCATTACAAAACGGCTTGTTGAAGCATTAAAATTAATTGAGGTGCGAGTGTTGGACCATTTTGTGATTGGTGATGGTTGTAGTACTTCTTTTATGGAACGGGGATTGATGTAATTCCAAAGTTGTTGGGTTACGTTTTGCAGCAAAGCTACAAAATCTAACCCAACCTACAGTATA
>CAYFOB010000232.1:0-6648 GCA_964344525.1 uncultured Thiomargarita sp. | reverse complement strand
ATCATTTGCCTAGTCAAAGTTTTGTCGGGGGCAACAAAAAAAAACGTTGCCTACATCTACATTAAATTGACTATACCAGCTGTTAATTAGACAAGGCAGCCATTTTCACTAAACGAAGCGCATTAGCAACCACTAACAAGGAACTAAAAGACATACCAATCGCAGCCATCCAAGGTGATATCCAACCTATCGCAGCTGCCGGTAATGCCAGCACGTTATAAGCAATCGCCCAAATCACATTTTGACGGATAATTTTTAGCGTTTGATGAGCGATGTTAATGCCCACCATTAAATGAGATAGTTGTTCAGTTAATAAAATCATGTCAGCGCTGGCACGAGCGATTTGTGTGCCACTCCCCATTGCAATAGACACTTGCGCTTGCGCCAAGACTGGGGCATCGTTTACGCCATCACCTATCATAGCGACTATTTCTCCTTGTGCTTGTAGGGCTTTGACGGCTTGTAATTTTTCTGCTGGGCTACGTGCGGCACTGAATTTTTCAATGCCCACCGCTTTTGCGATGCGCTGAACAGCAATTGTATGATCACCGCTCAATAAACTGACTGATTTGCCTTGTTGTTGTAACGCTTGGATTAAATCTCGTGCGCCATGCCGAATTTCATCACCTAAAACAAATGCTGCGAAAATTGATTGATTATTGGCAAGTAAAACCAATGTGTTACCAGCTTGTTGTAAACTGTGCAAATGCGCCAGTGTGAGTCCTGTCATTTCCTTAATAAAAGCGGGTGTTCCCACAAAATAGCGTGTACCTGCAATGTCGCCTTGCATACCCGCACCAGGAGAATTCGTCACATCAGTCGCCGTTTTTCCTTGGGGGCTCGCTTTTAGCAAAGCAAGCGCAATCGGATGTTCTGAATGACGCTCCAAGGCTACTGCATATTGTAAACATTCTGTTTGGCTAAAATTACAGAATGTATGAGTGGCTAATAAGCGCAAATGTCCTTTGGTTAAAGTGCCCGTTTTGTCAAAAACAAAATGAGTTGCGCGTGCTAAACTTTCTAAAGCATGTCCCCGTGTTGTTAATAAGCCAGTCTGTGTCAAAGTGCTGGTTGCTGCGGTTATTGCCGTAGGCGTTGCCAATGATAAGGCGCAAGGGCAAGTGACAACTAACACAGCCAATGTAATTGTTAACCAAACCTCGGGGTTAATATGCCACCAATAGAGCGCCACTCCCACTGCTAATAGCAACACGCCTAACACAAACCATGATGCCACCTTATCTGCTAACTGCGTGATCGCTGGTTTTTCCGTTTGGGCGCGTTCCAGTAAACGCAAAATTTGAGATAACACCGTCTCAACACCGATTTTGTCCACTTGCATTTGCAAAGGATTATCAATGTTTACAGTCCCAGCAATAATTGTTTGTCCTGATGTTTTCGTTATTGGATGACTTTCCCCAGTCAGCAAAGATTCATCAACACTAGACTGTCCTTCTAAAATAACGCCATCGGCAGGAATATTTTCACCGGGGCGAATCAACAGCCTATCTCCTATCTCCAAATCTGCAACTAACACCAATTCTTCTTGAGCATCTTTACCTAAACGAGTTGCCATAGTGGGCACCAAATGCACCAAACTTTCAGCGGCTTGAGCACTACGCTGTCTCGCCCGTAATTCAAAATATCGTCCCGTCAGCAGAAAAAACACAAACATCGCAATTGAGTCAAAATAAACCTCATTGCTGATAATTGAGCCAAGAAAAGCAAGCATTAAAGCTAAGGCAACAGGCACATCCATTCCAACCTGTCCGTGGCTGATATCGCGCCAAGCACTTTTAAAAAAGGGTTGGGCACAATATAAAAGAATTGGTAACGTCAAAATGAGATTAACCCAAAAAAATAAAGTTTGAAATTCTGCCGCCATGCCATACCATGCGCCCGCATACACTGCAATTGAAAACATCATCACTTGCACCCCCAACACGGAAGCAACGCCTATACGGCGCAACTGTTGTTTACGTTCACGATCCAAGATATCCTGTTGACGGGCAGGATCATAAGGATGAGCGATGTAACCAATTTGATTAACAGCTTGTAAAATTTCACTCAAATGAATACGTGACTCATCCCAACGTACGCGGGCACGATGAGTAGAATAATTGATTTGTACATCAATAACCCCAGGCAAACTCTGCAAATGACGTTCATTCAACCAAATACAAGCGGCGCAAGTAATACCTTCCAAAATTAAAGCGGCTTCACGTATATGCTCATCTTCATAACAAACAAAGCGTTTCGCAATGGCAGGATTATCATAAACGGCGGTTTGTTGGAGAAAATCGGGGACTTGTTTAGTAGGCGTGGTACGGTATTGATAAAAATCTTGTAAATGAGCATCAACAATCGCTTGTGCAACAGCTTGACAACCTGGGCAACACATTGCTTGCGATTTACCATTAATTGTGACAAATAAATTGAGATTGTTAGGCACCGGTAAACCACAGTGATAACAGTGTGACATAGTAGATTTTCCTAAATAAATTACACTCACGAAGGACTACAGTTGTAAGATCAATGCCATTAAATTAAGAATTAGACTTTTATTTTCAACAAGATATTTTGTAGGTTGGGTTAGATTTTTTTGCGCCGCAAAAAAACGTAACCCAACCAGCACATTGTTGGGTTACGTTTTGCAGCAAAGCTACAAAATCTAACCCAACCTACAGTATAATAGTTTGTTTTTAAAGTTTTTTTTATTAACTTAATGGCATTGAGTTGTAAGATGCACAGTATATCTCAAAACCTCTGATGCAAAAGTATGGTAAAATAAAAAAGATGCGTGGAAACGAGGTTTTTTTAGATTGTGGCTTATATTGCCTCAATCAATTTATCAACCTTTTTATTTTATGGTTATGATAAAATGATTGCAGGCGCTTCATTTTTGAGAGTACCTGAATGGATTTATCCACTTTACTTGCACTCTGAGAAGAAAAAAAGGTATAAAAATCGTATGAAACCGGCAGCAAGGGAAATTATAACCCCTCGTCCTAAGATACCTCTGACTATTCCACCCGGTATGGCACCAGTGGAATTTTTTAACAGTCCAGCCAATTTAAAAAATTTAGCCGAAGAAAATGGCTTATTTCGCACACCTGAAAATCTGTTGATGTATCGTAAATTAATTGGTCACAGTCTCGAATTTGATACTTCAATCATCTTAGATACCTCTAAACGTATCTTAGATCCATTGGGGCGTCCAGTCAGACGTGACCAAATGTTGCGTACTCAAAAGAAAGTTTGGAATCGCATGACGCGCATTTTGTTTGATTATATGTTGGACAAATACCCTGATCCCAAACAACATCTTGTTCTTTGCGGTGAAGCCAGCTTAGATGCCACTTGGCCACTTAATAAGCCTGGGGTTCCTAGTATCCGCATGATTCACAACCATTTTATAGTCTTTCCAATGCAGGATTTGGAAAACGCGAAACATGCTAACCCTGCTGATCCCAATTTAACAGATAGTGGACATCATAGTTTATTTTTACGGCACCTAAGTGGTGTTTATCACGAATTTTTAGAAGTACTTGATCTACAAATTTTGTCTCCAATTGCCACAAAGGAATCGGCGATTAAATTAACAGGTTATCCACAAGGGTTGCCCAGTTGGGAAGTTAAAGGAGGCGCAGAGCGCCTCAAAGACCAATATTTTTGGTATGAATATGAACAAGTGCTCCTGGGTTTCCTGGATTTTTATCGCACATTTTTCTCTTTAGTTTCTACAGGCGATCCACAAGTACCAAAGCAGGCTAATTTTCCGCCACAAGTCAGCGACGTCTTGTTAGATAGTGCCCGCTTTCAACGGGTAGCGCGTGATCTCAGAGAACAAGTCATCCAAGATCCATTGTTTGCGAATGAAATTCGCTGGCGCCCAGCCTATAAACAATTGCTTTATCGTGACGATGAAGGTCGTTTAATCGTGACAATCTCTCAAAATTCAGTGGGCAATGCGATTACTGAACTGTTGGGCATTGTGGTCAAACGACAAGAAGATGAAGCGGCTTATGCAGCTGCCGAGCCTGCTTTAGTTGGTCGATTATTGGAGGCGAGAGATAAATTGATTGAGGCTAATATAGGAGAAGTGATTGCGGCGCCTTCTTGGGCAAATGGAGAATTTGTGCCGAAATAGTGCAAAGCGCTGCTTTGCACTCCACGAATTTTTTGGAGTGCAAAGCGCAAGCTTTGCTACAATGATTCAGACAAAACAATGAAAACCTTAAATTTAATAAACAATCCCATAACCACTCAACCAGTCACATGCTTAGGCTTAAGCTTTGAAAATGATAAAGCACGTCGCGCCCATTTTTTAAAATTACTCCGCGAAAAACTAGAAGCCCATAGGGATATCACCGGTTTTCCTCAGGGCACAGATGAGGCGATTTTAGCCTTATCTGATCCACCCTATTACACCCCTTGTCCAAATCCTTGGCTTTCTGATTTTCTAAAGGAATGGGCACATCATGAGACTTATCATCGTGAACCATTTGCGACAGATGTCAGTGAAGGCAAAAATGATCCCATTTATAATGCACATTCTTATCATACCAAAGTGCCCCATAAGGCTATCATGCGCTACATTTTGCATTATACTGAGCCGGGGGATGTCGTATTTGATGGGTTTTGTGGCACCGGTATGACTGGTGTCGCAGCACAATTGTGTGGCGATAGACAAGCGGTTCAAGCTTTAGGTTATCAGGTGCTGACTGATGGAACGATTTTGCGCCAGGAGGAAGAGGGAAAACGCTTATGGACACCCTTTTCCAAGCTGGGTGTGCGACGTGCAATTTTAAATGATTTATCACCGGCAGCCACCTTTATTGCTTATAACTACAATACACCGGTTGACATGATCACATTTGAGGAGCAGGCGTCGCAGATTTTGCAAGAAGTTGAGGCAGAATGTGGGTGGATGTATCAAACCTTGCACGCTTGCACAAAGGCTTCAAAAGTGAAAACTTTTGGGCGAATTAATTACACCATTTGGTCAGATGTTTTTGTTTGTTCTGAATGTGCTGGTGAAATTGTGTTTTGGGCGGCAGCCGTTGAGGCGGAAAAAGTGAAAGAGAAATTTTATTGTCCTCACTGTTCCGCTGAGTTAACTAAACGAAAATTAGAAAGGGCATGGGTTTTGCGATTTGATCAGGCGATTGCTGAAACGATACGGCAAGCGAAACAAGTGCCGGTGCTAATTAATTACTCAATCGGCAACAAACGCTTTCAGAAAACACCCGATGAATTTGATTTAGCGTTATTGGAAAAAATAGAAAATAGTGAAATGCCTTATTGGTTTCCAATGGATGTGTTACCAGATGGATACAACACCCGTCAACCAAAAGGCTCGCATGGCATCACGCATGTACATCATTTTTATACTAAACGCAATTTATGGATTTTAGGTTGCTATTTGCAAAAAGCCATCAATTCACGCCCGTTTCAATTTGGACTACTCAATACGTCATGGCATGCAACTAAAATGAGACGGTTTAATCCCCGCGGCGGAGATCGACCCTTATCTGGGACATATTATGTGCCCTCCTTACCAACTGAGGGAAACCTTTTTGATATTCAAGCACATAAAATTGCACAACTTTTACGTTTTCAGTCAGTAAAAGGTACTCATCAACCAAACTTTTGCCAATCAACAGGGAGTATGAGTGCCATCTCCGCGCCAGATTCAACGGTTGATTATATTTTTCTTGATCCACCTTTTGGCTCTAATCTGATGTATTCAGAAATCAACTTTCTATGGGAATCATGGTTAAAGGTTTTTACCAATAACCAGCCAGAAGCCATTGTCAACAAAGCACAAGGTAAAGATTTAAACAACTATCGTAATCTCGTGGTTGCCTGTTTTAAAGAAGCCTTTCGTATTCTAAAACCAGGGCGCTGGATGACTATAGAATTTTCTAACACCCAAGCCCGCGTTTGGAATACGCTACAAACCGCCTTAATTGAAGCAGGATTTATCATCGCCAATGTTTCAGCCTTAGACAAAAAACAAGGCAGTTTTAAAGCCGTCACCACCACCACTGCGGTTAAACAAGACTTAATTATTTCCGCCTACAAACCCAACGGTGGTTTAGAAGAACGTTTTGAAAAAGCTGCAGTTCGTTCGGCAGGCGTCTGGGAATTTGTTCGCAGCCACTTAAAATATTTACCTATCACCAAAGGCAATGACGTTGAATTTATTGTAGAAAGAGAACCCAGAATTTTATATGATCGTACTGTCGCCTATTTTATTAATCATGGCTATCCGGTGCCACTTTCTAGCCAACAATTTCAAGCTGGCTTACAAGAACATTTTAAAGAAAGAGATGGCATGATTTTTCTGCTTGAACAATTTGATGAATATGAACAAAAGCGCAAACGGGCAAAATCGCCCCCCCAATTAGAACTTTTTATCTCCGATGAACGCAGTGCAATTGATTGGCTACACCACTTTCTAAAAAAACGCCCCTCAACACGCCAAGATATTCATCCTGAATTTACGAAACGTATTGGCGCAGGTTGGAAAAAATATGAAATCATGCTAGAATTGGATACATTACTAGAATTTAACTTTTTAAAATATGAAGGAGTAGGCACAGTACCAAGCCAAATTCATGGCTATTTATCCCATCAATTTAA
>CAYFOB010000231.1:0-6675 GCA_964344525.1 uncultured Thiomargarita sp. | reverse complement strand
AGACTACTTTTGACGGCTATGAAAACCGAAAATCTGAACGTTCTGAGTATATATTCGCACCTTACAAGCTTATGGTGTTAAAGAATTTACTTTTAAACACACTTATGTGACTTATGAAAAATCGGTTTTTAAGCATTCAGATCAAAATCAGTGGGCGCAGACACATCAAGTTGAATACGATCCTTTTGCTACAGAAGGGAAAGTGGTGGCTAAGCTGCCTTGGGGACCAGAAATCCGTCGAATAGGAGAACTACAAGTATGTTATTACCACGAACCGACCCCACTTTGGGAACTGGAAAATCGGCTTTGTCGATCAAGCAACCTGTTGTCGGACGGGACAGTGTATGCATCGCTGGAAGATCAGCAGAGCCGACTGTTTCAATTGAGCGCATCAAAGCCGCGCTGAAGGATGAAGATATAGAACATTTTCGTCCACTGTTGCCCGTTGGTTATGAAGCCACAGCTGCGGCCTATCAAACCGCTATCAAGCACATCAAAACTAACACCTTGACGAGGCATTACACTGAAGGTATTGAATTTTTCCAAGAGGAATTTGTGCCTTTTTTGAAAAACAGCCTGACACAACTCAGTTGTTGGGATTTGCAAGACTACGTCGCTTATGCGGCTGGCAGCGATGTAGACTTTATGACTCATATTATTGAGGCGGTTGCCGCAGAAAATCGGGTATGTCTTTTTCCAGGCGATTGGTATGGTTTTTTAGTCGGTGCAACTCAACAAAAAAATATTCAATGGGATATCAATAGTCAGGGAGCCATGGCTTGCCTTTGCATTCCCTCAGTTCGTAATGGGCATTTAACACAAGAAATGTTTGAATTTCTAAAACGTGCTGATACTTGCTTATTGAATATCAATCTTTATCCAACCCTGACTGAGAGTGAACGTCATGCGCTTGCAACCACTTTGAACTCTATTCTTTCAAAAAGCATTCTCTCCGTTAGCTTCAGCCGTGGCTTTGGACTCACTGCCTCTCAATTGGGTATCATTCTTATCCATCGAAATCACCCATTACGAAAACGCTTTGATACCCAATGGCGTTGGTTTAGTTATTATTTTAACGCAATTGCAGCTCATGCTTACATGGCGCTTGATTTAGCCAAATTAAAAAGTGTGGATCAAGAACGTCGTCAATGGGTGTATCAGTGGTTGCAGGAGCGAGAATTACCCATTGTTGAATCTGGTAGCTATTACATCAAAAGTTTTCGTCCACAAGGCGCAATTCCTGAGAGGCTTGCGCCGTTGGTGCGAGAAAATGTTTTGCGGTTGTGTTTTAAGCCGCCGCAAAATAAAACCCTAATAACTATTAAGAAAGGATAAGTCCTTTGTACTTATCCTTTCTTAAAAACGTTCCAAGCTGCGCTTTGTTTGGGGAACAAATATTAGCAAAAAATGGGGATATACATATAATTAGAAGAGGCGCTAAAATAAATGCTTATAATACCATTAGAAAAATCTATTGATTGGAAAAAACCTCCTTTCATTACAATTTCGCTTGTGCTTATCAATGTTTTTGTCCTGTTTTTTGTTCAAACGGACGATGAGACTGCTTTTGTTGAGGCTATTGAGTATTATTTGAGTTCAGCACTCCCAAAAATTGAGTTTCCTTTGTATTTAGAAACGTTGGAGGCGCGTGGTGAGTGGGAAGTTAAGCTACAAAATGATGATTTTAATACACATGCCTTATTCCTGATGCAAATGGAAAGCGATAGCGAATTCATGGATAAATTGCATGCTTATGAGGTGGTGACTGCTAAACATGTCGATTTTGCAATGTGGGAAAGTCAACGAGATGAATATGAGGCGTTGAAACAAAAGTCTGTGACGTGGGAATATGGATTTAAGCCTGCTGAACATCGTTTTGTCACTTTTTTTACTCATATGTTTCTTCATGGGGGGGTGATGCATCTTGTGGGTAATATGGTGTTCTTGTTTTTGTTGGGATTTACCTTAGAAATGGCCTTAGGTTCCTTGTTTTATCTTCTGTTTTATTTGATTGGGGGGCTTTTTGCGGTGACTTTGTTTTGGGTGATTTATCCAAGTTCGGCAATACCATTAGTTGGGGCTTCTGGTGCAATAGCGGCATTGATGGGCTTGTATTCTGTGAGTTTTGGCTTTCGTAAGATTCGATTTTTTTATGCCATATTGTTTTATTTTGATTATGTCAAAGCACCTGCCATCATCATGTTATTCTTTTGGTTGCTCAATGAGTTTTATCAACTTTATTGGGGGGGAGAGAGTAATGTGGCTTATGTGGCTCATATTGGCGGATTAATCGCAGGGGCTGGGCTGGGATTTATCACAAAGGTGCGTTTTCCAGAGCTGATGAATACAGAATATCTGGATAAATCAACCAAAACGGATAAACGGATGGCAGAGTTTGAAAAGGGTATGCAACTGCTTCGTGAATTGAAGGTGGATGAAGCCAAAGCGGTGTTTTTAAATTTACATAAAGCTTATCCTGAGGATAAAGAGGTATTATTACAACTTTATAGCGTGCTTAAATTTGATCCGCAAAGTGAGAGTTATCATCGTATTACCCGGCGAATATTAACGATGCCAGGAGATGATGCTAAAACACAGTGGCAAGTGCATGAGACATTTGATGATTACACAAAAACCACAAAGGGCAAAATGCGCATTCCCCCAGAAAAATTGTTATCACTAGCCATCCGCTTTGCCAAAGCCGATTATCCAGAAAGTGCAGAACGTATTGTATTTCTGTTGCTCCGTAAGCGTCCAGAATTAGTGGGTTTAGTGGATGGTTTAGTGAAACTGGGTTATGCTTGGCAACGTGGCAAAAACAATGAAAAGTATCAAAAGTGTTTAAAATTAGTGCAACACTATTTTCCGCAAAGCGAAGCGGCGAAAAATGCTCGCCAATCTTTGTCGCCCGAAAAGCACAGAAAGAAGATTAAGGAGGGATAATTGGTATCAAACATGAATAATATTTGCCTTGGGGCTTTTTTGTTATTTAATAAAGGGGGGGGTTATGAAATTATCAAAAAATCGCTGGTTGGACATAAAAGAAGAATCTGTTTTAATATGTTTAATTATTTTTTATTGTGCCTTATACTTTGATAATGGTAAACACCTTCATGATGCGTATTTTGTGAGCCTCACATTAATTATTCTAGGATTAACCACATTTTTTGTGGTTACTGGTATTATTAGCAGGCATTTGGATGCGTACTTGCAAAAAAAAGAGCAGTGAGAGATAATATTTCCCACTGCTCGTGTAAAGCAGCCTTACTTAAGTTTCATAACAATCCATGTTGCTATCAGCGCCACCAAAATCCAATTAATTGGACTTGGAATAGGAATGTTCATCATCCAGATCATGTACCCATTTGCTGACACGGTGGCCGCCGTGTCAACAAAATTCGTTTTGGAAAGACCTTGATTCATTTTTATTATATCACTGATGTTACGCAGCCTCGTTCACAAGGAGCTTCGCAACGCTTGGAACGAAAAAAAAATTAATTGCTCGCCACAGCTTTGCCCTTAATAAATTCCAAATATTTTTGGATTTCTGGTATTAAAGGATGATCTGGAAATTGGCGTAGCAGTGAGAGCAATATTTTTTGGGCTTGTGGTTCTTGATGTTTTTGTTCATACATAATTTTTGCCGCCAAAAAATAAGCCTTGGGAATAGCTGGATTTCTGGGATGTTCTTCGTCAAATTGATCAGGATTGTCAGGATAACGTTGGGCAAATTTGTTGACCATTCGCAATGCAAGATCGTATTTTCTCTGACGTTTTGCAGTGTCTGCAAGTAGATAGGTATGATCACCGTTGGGTAGTGAAAAATCTGATTTGAACTTGAGGCAATTAACATAAATTTCTATTGCCTTGTTTATTGTGTTTTGTTGTGCTGAAGCTATCAATGCTGTGATGTACTGTTCTCCATGTTTTGGCAATTCTTCCTTATCCTTAGAGAAGAAGAGCAATTCGTGATAGCGCTGGTGATATTCAAGATTATTGGATTCTATCAAAGCGTTTTTCAAGCGTTTTTTAGCTTCATCTATCATCCCTTCAGCAAGCAAAATCTTGATTTCATTTAAAAAGGGATCCGTTTTGCCCGTTTCTAGTGACTCTTCAAACTCTCGCACGCCTTCAAAACCAAGTTCTTCATGATACTGATAGATAAAATACCCCATCAAATTAAACATAACCAGTGTAAAATAGCTACCCGCAAAACTCCCCACAACAAAAAGGATTCCAATAGGTAAGACAGGTGCTAACAATTTCTCAATTATACCTCCGCCCCCAGAAAGTAGTAATAATAAAAGATAGAGAACAAAATAACTTCTGCCTACTCGGGACATAATGCCCATCAAAGTCAAGGGATTAAGGGCTTTGACTATGCTTTGATCAAGCGCCATAATCATGACTGAAGCGGGTATGCTAAATAATAGAAATAAAAAAACAATAACACCTATTCCAGTCCCTAATGTAAAAGCCCAGTTAACTATGAAGGACATTATGACGAATACAACCACTTGTTTGAGAGGCAAATAATTATCATGCCCAAGATCAGTGATTGATATGGAGGGAGGAGATAAATGGCCTTCTGCTGTGTGATTTAAGATCACATAAGCATACTTTAGCACTAGAAAAGTGAGGAACAAATACAGCCAAACTTTCACGAAGATGACAAGACTTAGGATTGAGATCACCGCCAGAAATATCAATATATCTAGCCTTGCTGGATAAGTAAAAAAACGGGGAAAACGTTCCCAAAACGGTGTGATGGTATTGCCTACTCCTAATGATTCCAGTTCTTCCCGACAAATTGGACAAGAATTGCCGTTAAACTCGGGCTTTATACATTGACTACAAAAATGAATTGCGCAGGTAGGGCAGTACAAACGGGATGGCGTTTGGGGGTGATATTTGCAATATGATTTTGCCATTTAGTTGATCCTCTTTAAAAACCCATATGTAAAATCATGTGACCTACGGGCATTGATTTTCCTAAAAATTGGTAACCATCTCAAGGTGGGTCGTTCCCTATTTGACCCAATTTTCTAATTCCAATTTTGAATTGAACTTTTGAATCTCAAGGTAAATCGAATCAGCACTGACTAAGATACAATTTTCCACAATAGCTGTGGCAGCAAGCATAATATCAATATTATGTTTCTTGATATTTTCTTTGTTGAGTCTTCTTGAATCCTTAAGAAATTTTTTTAAAACACCAAATAATTGAGAACCTTCTAGTGAAAGAGGCAAAACATCAAAATCTTGTTGAGCATCTGCTATTTTTTTTCTGACGACATTTTTCTTATCATCAGGTGCGTTGGCATATCCATACTCAAATTCATATAAAGTGAGTATGGATATGTAAACTTTATCCATACCTTTCAAAGAAGACAACTTTTCAAAAAGTTTAAGATGATTATCGGAAAATTGATCATATAAATCTGAAACAGTATCAGAATCAAACAGATATTTTTTCATGTTCTATCGTGTATAAATTCAAAGTTTTCTCTAAATTCTCTCATGTCCTTTTTCAATTGTTGAGAATAGCCAGCCAAATGCACAGGATCAGTATGGACTCTTTGAGCTATTTTTGCCCACTTAGA
The DNA here is from genome assembly GCA_964344525.1 of uncultured Thiomargarita sp. GTDB lineage: Bacteria > Pseudomonadota > Gammaproteobacteria > Beggiatoales > Beggiatoaceae > CAYFOB01. The sequence goes on along the minus strand of CAYFOB010000231.1, from coordinate 1,072 downwards.
CGGATCTGATGCCTTTTGTTGTTGAAGCTTCTTTAAAGCCTCCTTGATAACTTGGTTAAAAAATTCATTCGGATTAGGTAAATTTTGAATTTGTTTACCAATGTCATCAGAAAGTGTCAATGTTATTTCCATAATTTTTTCCCTTGTCATGTAGTCAATCAATAAAAATCCTATAGATATAAAATAATTCAAAATGGGATTGCTTCAAATCCGTATTGGATCCGAAACAGCTCAACCCAAGAGAAAAAATAGGAGTCCAAACTTTAGTTAGACTCCTACCCGCCAATTTTGACAAGGTACTACAAGTCTGATTTATCTTGCAAAAATTTTTCTGATTTTCCCAATTGGCTTTTCAAATATTGCTCATGGAGACGCTGGGTTTCCGTCATTTGATCGTTAAGATACACCAAACAACGTTCAACACTTTCTAATAGGGCAGGAGTCGCATTGTTAGTTGCTAAGAGTTGTTGCGTCAGTTGAAAAAAGTTTTGAGCATATTCTCCTATATTTTTCAAATATTGTTGATGGACTGCATGTAATTTTTCCTGTTGCGCTTCGTTCATGGGTTGTATTTCAGGTTTGTTACCCATTCTTTCATTGATATATTGACTTAAGCGCATGGTTTTTGGGGGATTTGCTTGTTGTAATTGATATGGATCAAAGTCACGCAGGTTTAAACCAGCCACACGCAATTGAATAATCGCTTCGCGTAGCTGCCAATCGTTATCCTTGTCCATCACCATGTTTTGCTTACCTTTTTCCAAGCGTTTTTGCAGTTTTGTCTGCTCGGAGGGTGTGATTTCAAACTGGATGCCAGCACGTTTTTTTTGAAGCCATACAACTGTCCCTTCAAACCATTTTTTTTGCAAGCGTAGACGAATGTGTTGCCCTAATTGCCAAGTCACAGGCACATTGACTAAACAAGCGCCTGCACCTGAAATGTTTTCTGTTGCCAATTCAATGGTTTGATCTTTTTCAAATTTGACTTGGCATAGAACCCGCTTGGGCAAACGTCCTTTAGTCCGGCGTTGAGAGGGATTCAGCGCGATTGCCAAATGGGGTTTATCCTCAA
>CAYFOB010000230.1:1653-6677 GCA_964344525.1 uncultured Thiomargarita sp. | reverse complement strand
TGCCCCGAAGCTCCGCTTCGAGTGGCCTGGAAATTTCCGCCCTCCGGCACTAGTCTTAGGACGGTCAACCGATACAATAACATTACAGGAAAGTCGCCGATGTAGGCGGTTGTAACAATACAAGGTAGTGTTTTAGATTTGGTGGTATGTTATGATTGCGCTATAAACACTCACTGTACAATTTACGAGGTAATTTATTTATGGCTATGATTTCTGTACGTTGCCCCCACTGTAATAGTGATCTTGTTTCAAAGAGGGGAACTACTAGCAACGGTAAACAAAGGTATGCTTGCAAAAACGATGATTGTTCATGTAAATCATTTATTTTAGATTATACCTATAATGGAAAAATACCAGAAGTTAAGGATAAAATAATTGATATGACTCTCAATGGTAGTGGAATTCGAGATACAGCACGAGTACTTTCAATCAGTACAGCAACTGTTATTTTAGACTTAAAAAAAACCGAATTTTCACTTCAATCAGTGAATAGAACCTTACTGGAAACATTAAATCCTGATGATATAACTGTCGAGTTTGTACGAGTGGAAGAAGCTTACCTGTCTGAAATGTGGAGTTTCGTAGGTAAAAAGGAAGAGCAACGCTGGTTATGGCACGCAATTGATCATAACACCGGAGCAGTACTTGCCTATATTTTGGGAGAACATAAAGATAAAGTATTTTTACAGTTAAAAGAACTTCTTGAACCTTTTGGCATACAGCGTTATTATACTGATGATTGGGGTAGTTATGAACGTCATTTGGAAGCTGAAAAACATGTCGTAGGAAAGCGAAACACTCAAAAAATTGAGAGAAAGCATCTCACTTTGCGTACAAGAATAAAACGTTTAGTTCGAAAAACAATTTGTTTCTCAAAAACAATTCAAATGCATGATATTGTTATTGGTTTGTTTATTAATCGATATGAATTTGGAGTCCCTATATAATAAAAATATATTGCATAATATAAGTATATCCAAATCTAAAACACTACCAAAAAGAATACAACCAAAAATTAGAGCAAGATGTTGCTGATAGAACTCAAAAACTGCGTGAAAATGAAATCCAACTACGTCAAGCCAAGGAGGCGGCTGAGGCGGCAAGTCAAGCCAAAGGGCAATTTCTCGCCACCATGAGCCATGAGCTGCGTACACCGCTGAATGGGATTTTAGGGTATGCACAAATTCTTAAACGTGATCCATCTACCACTCAACAAGAGGGGGTTGAGATTATTGAGCGAAGTGGCAATCATCTATTAACCCTTATCAACGACATACTTGATCTTGCCAAAATTGAAGCGGGCAAAATTGAACTCTGCCAGAGCGATTTTTATTTACCCGCTTTTATCAGGGAAATCAGCGAAATCGTCCGCATTCGCGCAGAACACAAAGACATTTCTTTTAATTGTATTATTGAAGATTCACTCCCAGCCGGTGTACACGGCGACGATAAGCGCTTGCGTCAAACCTTGATTAATTTACTGGGTAATGCTATAAAGTTCACTGATAAAGGTGGTGTCACCTTCAAGGTAGCACGTTCAAGCACTCAGGTTCGTTTTCAGATAGAAGATACTGGGGTTGGTATTGATCCAAATCAATTAGAGCATATATTTGATCCATTTCAACAAGTTGGTGACAAAAAACGTCAAATCCAAGGCACCGGTTTGGGGCTTGCCATTAGTCGCAATTTGGTTGAATTAATGGGTGGCAATCTACAAGTGACAAGCCAACTGGGTCAAGGTAGCATTTTTTGGTTTGATTTATTTTTGCCTGAAGTTGACAATTTGACTGAAATACCCACACTCAAAACACGAAAAATAATCGGAATTAAAGGCGAAACACCAACCCTGTTAGTTGTAGATGATCAACCAGAAAATCGCGCCGTATTAATAGACTTACTTTCTCCGGTGGGATTTCAAATCAAAGAAGCGAGCAATGGGCATGACGCTTTAAGTCAAGCCATTCAATATCAACCCAAGGCGATTATCACCGATTTAGCCATGCCAGAGATGGATGGATTTGAACTGACTCATCAAATTCGCCAAACGCCCCAACTTAAAGATAAAATTGTCATTGCCACCTCGGGACATGTCTTTGAAGAATACCAACAAAAAAGTTTAGTTGCAGGCTGCAATGCTTTTATCCCCAAACCCATTCAATCCGAGCAACTCTTTGAACAATTGCAACGACATTTAGCCGTTGAATGGATTTATGAAGAAACTCACACCAATCAAGCAACACAGCCCATTGTCGCGCCACCTCCAGAAACTGTTGCAGCATTATTTGAAATTGCGTTAACTGGTAATGTGGCAGCCATTAAAGAACAAGCGACTCAACTGGCGCAGTCTGATGAAAAATTTATCCCTTTTGCAGATCAATTGCATCGATTTGCCAAGGGATTTCAAGTGGATAACTTATGTGATTGGTTGGAATCGTTTTTGGAGTAGTTTGGAGTCCAAGGTTGACTTGGACGATAATTTTTTGTCTAAAACAAATGAAAACAATATATATTTTTTTGGATATAGATGGGGTGTTGGTCAAAGAAGAACCGTCGGTGGTAGAACTGACTCTTGATGATCTTGAACAAGATTTAATGAAATTCGATGCTGATTGTTTAAGGCAGTTTGAAAACGTGATACGGAAGCATCAGAATTGCAAAATCGTTATTTCTTCTTCATGGCGTGAATTGTTTGCTTTTGAAGAGATAAAAGCGTTGTTTTCAGATGATGTCGCTAAAAAAGTGGTGGGCGTAACACCAATTTCTACTCAGTCTTTGCAATATTTTCGGTATCACGAAATTCTTGATTATCTGAAACAACATCATGCCTTAGACAATGCGTGGATTGCAATAGATGATATTTCTGAACATTTTCCGCCCAATGCTCCTTTAGTTGAAACAGATCCAAACGACGGTTTTGATGATTTGGCAGCGGAAGAGCTGGATGATTTTTTATCTGATCATTCATAACTGATGTTACGCAACCTCGTTCACAAACAGCAAAGCGCTGCTTTGCACTCCAAAAAAACGATGGTCTTTTGGAGTGCAAAGCAACGCTTTGCCTGTGTGGGAACAAAAGTGCGTAAGATCAGTTCATAAATATAAAGGAGATGTTACGCAACCTTCTTCCCTTGGCAGGTTGTGATTTATCCTTGCTTATATCCAATCCATTTTTAACTACAAGGATTGAGCAAGGATAAGTCAAAACCAAGAGAGAAATTGCAGACAATTCGCTTCTTTCTCAAATTCGTTGTACTTTTTGACTGATTCTGAAAAAAAAACAGTTTGCAACCGTAACGTTTCAACCCAAAAACCTATGAAAATATCAGGATTACCATTTAACCTAAACGATCTCATCAATTTACGTACCATCGAAAACCATCGTGTCGAATTTAAAGCCACCTGGGATCATAAAACTACCGCTGCTGTTGTCGAAACTGTGTGTGCTTATGCCAATGATCTGCTTAATCTCAATGGTGGATATATTATATTGGGCATTGAAGAACAAAATGGGCGTCCTATGTTACCACCACGTGGATTGAAGCATGAACATTTGGATAAAATACAAAAGGAAATTTATGGCGCCTGTAAAAGTTTGTTGCCAGAATTTCAACCATTGATTTTTCCAGAATTTTATCAGGAGCAATTTATCATCATTATTTGGGCACCCGGCGGAGATAATCGCCCTTATCAAGCGCCTAATCGGCGGAAAAATAAACAACGTGATTATTTTGTTCGTCAAGGTTCTCAAACCGTGGTGGCAACAGGAGACATTTTACGCCAATTACTCGAACTCACAGCCAAAATTCCTTACGATGATAGGCGTTATTTAGAAGCTAAAATAGAAGATATTTCACCGACATTAGTACGCCATTTTTTGCATGAAGTGGGCAGTGCGCTTGTAATAGAAGATTATAGCGATGAAGAACTCTATTTGAAATTAGAAATTTTGAAATCCGTCAATGGGCACAAAGTGCCCCGTAATGTCGGTTTACTATTTTTCAATGAAAATCCAGAAAAATTTTTTCCAGGTGCACAAATCGAAGTGGTGCAATTTGCTGATGATGCTGGTGGCGATTTAATTGAAGAACGCTATTTTAAAGGACCATTATTTGCTCAAGTCAAAAATGTACTTGACTATTTGGAAAGTAGAAATGGAACATTAGTGCAAAAAATCCCTGGGCAGGCAGAAGTGAAAAAAACAGTCGCCATTCCCTATGAAGCCATGAAAGAAGCCATTATCAATGCCGTTTATCACCGTAGCTATGAACCAGAATTTGGTGAAAGTATCAAAATTTATCTTTATCCTGATAAAATGCTCATAACCAGCTATCCAGGACCCATGCCAGGTATTGAACTAGACGATATTCAACAAGGACGAATGTTAGCGCATGTGTGTGCCAGAAATCGTCGTATAGGTCAATTTCTTAAAGATTTACAATTGGCAGAACGCAGAGGTACAGGCATACCAAAAATTCAACGCAAAATGCGTGAAAATGGCTCACCTCAAGCGCAATTCCGATTTGACCAACAACGTAGCTATTTTGAAGTGACACTGCCAGTTCATCCCCACTTCTTGGTGCGACAGGCTTTGCAAGAGGCAAGCTACCTTTGGGCAACGGGTGAAAAAGAAAAAGGACTCAATCACCTAAAACGTGCCTTTGACAATCAACCCACCTCAGGTGCCTTAGCAAGTCAATTAATAGAATATGCCTTTATTCTCCATCATGAAACATTGGCTAAACAAGTGATGGCAAAATTTGAGCAAACAACCACAAAAAATGAAGCCGTTCAACCTTATTTGACCATCATACGATTATTGATAGATCAACAAGAAATTGATGAGGCGAATGCACTTTTAAAACGTATGCCACCGCTTGAAAATGCCGATGATTTTGCATTGGCTGCGGCTATTAAAAAGCGGATATTTTGGCAAGGCTAAAGCCCAAAATAAATTTTGGACTCCAAAATACCGTAAAATCCCTGTCATTCGGTTTTGACTTATCCTTTCTTAAATGTAATCCTTG
>CAYFOB010000230.1:0-1594 GCA_964344525.1 uncultured Thiomargarita sp. | reverse complement strand
ATCTGATTATCTACAAAAAGCCCAATTCAAAGTATTAATTGCTGAAAAAGGAGAAAGTGCGCTTAAACGAATGAAATATATTAAACCTGATATCATTCTCTTAGACGTGATTATGCCAGGAATAGATGGTTTTGAAACCTGTCGTCAACTGAAAAGGGATCCACAAACCCAAGGGATTCCCATCATTTTTATGACAGCTTTATCAGAAACCGTGAATAAAATCAAAGGCTTTGAACTCGGCGCTGTCGATTATATTACCAAACCCTTTCAACAAGAAGAAGTGTTAGCACGCATCAATACACACTTAACCATTCGCAACTTACAAAAAGAATTGCAAATAAAAAATGAACGATTAACTCAACTCCAGGCTTGTTATATTCCGGTGATTGTAAAATCAGTGCTTTCTCAAGAAGAAAGCATATTGTTGGGCAAGAAAACTATTATCTTTCACCTTTGGCATTAACTGGACATACCAGGATAAATATGGAAGACTGGGTAACTAAAGGAATAGAAAAGGACTTAAATTATGAGTTGGAATTTGTTTATCGTCAAGATGAAGATGGTAAAGATGTTATGATAGCAGCCGGCTATGAATTTGAACGAGAACACAAAAGTGTTTTTTCGGTAAAAGAAATTGAATGGACTGAAAGAGTTTTAGTTATCAAATCACCCACTCATGCGTCTCAACAATCTAAAGGACTCGAAAAACGCTTGAAAACAGCGATGAAACAAATACAAGCTCTAACACCAGAAATAGGTAGAGGTCAAAAGCAAATTACAGATGAACAACAACTGAAAGTTGCTATTGAAAAAGTGATTAAAAGTAAAGGAATCGAAGATTTGCTTGAGGTTAAATATGAAAAACAAGTCTCATCAAAAACGAAATTTATAGGGCCAGGTAGAAGTTCTGCAAACCGTCCTAAAAAAGTTGTAAAGAAAATTCGTTTTTCTATTACTTCGGTTATCAGAAATGAAGATGCTATAAACAACGCTAAAGAACGTTTCGGTTGGAGAGTTTTTGTAACGAACAAAACAAAAGCCCAAATGTCATTGTCTGAGGCTGTACTTTCGGTTCAAAATGAATATCGTATTGAACGTATTTTTAATTGCCTCAAAAGTGAGTTAAATATTGCACCGGTTTTTATGAAACGTAAAGACCAAATTATTGGATTATCGCACTTTTTAAGCTTAGGAGTTCGAGTTTTAACTTTAGTCGAGTTTGTTGTACGCCGTTCACTACGTGATGATAATGAAAAATTTGAGGGGCTACACCCTGAAAACCGTAAAAAAAAGACAGCTAAACCAACAGTTAAGCGTTTATTATCAGCTTTTTCAAATATTACCCTTACAATTATCAAAACTTTTTCTGGGGAAATTCTCAGATATTTAACTCCATTGTCTAATTTACAAATTGATATTTTGAAACGATTGGGACTGGATAATTCTATTTACCTCAATCTTAAAATTTAACAATAGTCAAAATTTATTAAGCGAATGGTAAGATAATAGTTGTAGGTTGGGTTAGATTTTTTTGCGCAGCAAAAAAAACGTAACCCAACCGACTTTCAACTTAACTTATTGAAAAATAAGTCGA
>CAYFOB010000229.1:5689-6692 GCA_964344525.1 uncultured Thiomargarita sp. | reverse complement strand
CGATGGCTTGCAAAATGACTTCTATTGCGGCCTCATTAGAAGACAAGTTAGGAGCAAATCCGCCTTCATCACCGACGGCGGTATTCATGCCCTGTTTTTTTAATAGGCTTTTTAAGGCCTGAAAAATTTCAGCGCCATAACGCACAGCTTCTTTTAGCGACGATGCACCGGTGGGCAAAATCATAAATTCTTGCAAATCTATGTTATTGTCTGCATGTACGCCACCATTGATAATGTTCATCATTGGCACCGGCATTTGCATAGGTCCAGCCCCACCTAAATAACGATACAGCGGCAAATTGAGTTCGTTAGCTGCTGCTTTCGCCACTGCCATTGAAACCGCCAAAATGGCATTAGCCCCTAAATGACCCTTATTAGGTGTGCCATCCAACTCTATCATTTTATTATCAATTTTCGTTTGTGCAGTCACTTCGACTTCATACAGAGCATTTTGTATCATACCATTAATATGCTCAACAGCTTTATGCACCCCCTTGCCAAGATAGTGGGTTTTATAACCATCACGCAATTCTAGCGCTTCTCTGGAACCGGTGGAAGCACCAGAAGGGACTGCAGCACGACCTTTTGCACCGGCTTTCGTGATCACTTCCGCTTCAACGGTGGGATTACCACGCGAATCAATAATTTGACGGGCATGTACCTTGACGATTTCCGACATTTTTAGTTTCCTATCATTGATGTTTTAACTATATTATCAAGCACTTTGAGCGTTTCAAGTAAGGCTGCCATTTTGTCTAAAGGCCAAGCATTTGGACCATCGCTTAAAGCTTTATCAGGTTGTGGATGAGTTTCCATAAACAAACCGGCTACTCCAACAGCAACCGCAGCACGTGCCAAAACGGGGACAAATTCACGTTGTCCGCCTGAAGCATGTCCCTGTCCGCCAGGCAATTGTACCGAATGGGTGGCATCAAAAACAACTGGGCAACCTGTATTACGCATAATTGCTAACGCTCGCATGTCTGACACGAGATTATTGTAT
>CAYFOB010000229.1:1986-5675 GCA_964344525.1 uncultured Thiomargarita sp. | reverse complement strand
CGTTATTACCCACCGCCCTGGCTTTTTCCACGACATTGATCATATCCCCAGGCGCCAGAAATTGCCCTTTTTTGATATTCACTGGTAAGCCTTGACGCGCAACATTTTGAATAAAATTGGTTTGGCGACACAAAAAGGCGGGCGTTTGCAGCACATCAACAACGCTGCTAATTTCACCTAACGACGTATCTTCGTGTACATCAGTTAAGATGGGCACATTGATTTGTTGGCGAACTTTCTCAAGGATGCGCAAACCTTCTGCCATGCCCAAACCACGAAAACTGCCATGTGATGAGCGATTGGCTTTATCGAATGAAGATTTGTAAATAAACGGTATCGCTAATTGATTGGTGATCGCTTTTAGTTGGGCTGCAGTATCCAAAGCGAGTTGCTCAGACTCAATCACACAAGGACCAGCAATCAAAAAAAAGGGTTTATCTAAACCGATTTCAAAGCCACAGAGTTTCATTTTTCTAAGATCCTATTCACTGTTTTGGGGGCACAATTTCTTCAGGAAGAAGGATTGGTTCTTCTAAGCGTTGTGGTTTACGCAAAAACGTCAATAAATATAAAATACCCCCCGCAATTATCAAAAGTATGATAGCCAAGAACGGGCGATAGTATAGCCAAGCGATAGCAATGGTAATGAGAGAAAATATAAGAGCGAGAACCATGGCGATTAAGCTACCAAGGACACCAACAATATTTCCCAAAGCAGGGAGAACCGCAGCCAAAATTTTCAACACCTCAAATATTAGGTTGAGCCCTATAAACATCATAAACAGCCCAGCTATGCGAAAAAACCAAGTTTCTATTGTATTTCTTGTTTTGGCACGCTCAAACATCTCTTCAGCAGTGACTCTACCCTCTTCAAATAATTCAAGATCACCCCCCGTTTCTGTCCGATAGCTGCTCAAACTGAGTCCGGAATTAGAACTCACTTGCTTGGCGATAACACTAATAACCATCGGGCGAACAAATTCAAATTTTATGCGCAAATCACCGACCATAGGATTGTTGGGATCTTGCCCCACATAGTAACTTCCATAATTCAAATGGATTTTTTGACCAGGCAATTGGGCATTACTTTGCTCAAATATTTCTGGAGTTATTGGTAGGCGCTGATAATTATTCAACTTTTCAACTAGCGTGGCAGAAAGAGTAAAATCATCCAATTTGACCTGTTTCGCATTCCATGTTTCGCTGTTCACCGACATATAAGAGGGATTGTGATGACCCAGGGGCTGTTTAAAGTTGTTAGAATCAATGAGTTCTTCTGACCAAACTTTGGAATGACTATAAGTTGTCACCGTTTCTATGCTGCCACCCAACTGTTCTCTGGTTTCTGAATGAGCAAATTCTTCCCATTGATACATTTCCACCGCACGTCGTAGCTTGATAGCATTAGCAGCCTCAATGCCAAACATAGGATCTTTTAATGTTTCATCAGTTCTCGCTTTACCAGTCACATGAACAAGCTTATCATCATAGAGGTATCTATCAGCTTTATTAACATCATTCCCTGAAACAACAATTTTTTCGCCTTCTTGCAATGTTTGAGCGCGATGGAGGGCACGACCTTCATTCCAAAACAATAACGGAAAGGCACCAATAAACAAGAGGAGCCCTATTATGACGCCCCGTGAAGATTCTTTCAGACGACTTCCCCATGATTGTTGAGTGACTTCTGTGTATGAATTAGCCATTATGTTCTCCTAAAGCCGCTGGCAAACTGAAATAAAACAAACTGCCTTTACTCTCTACTCCCACTTTTTCGACGATTTTTGGCACAAACCTAAACCACCACCTTTTAAGACTTCTATCATACTGATAATACTTGCCAAAGGACTTTTTAAATGGGCAAAACTATCAGGATATTTTTTGGGGAGTTATTCACTTAGACTCCTATAGGTGGGGTGCTGAGGAATGTAAACAGATTTTGGCGAATTTGTTAGAGAAAAGGAACGGGAATGAATTTCCCCAACACACCCTAACCTGAAAAAAGGTGGATTGTGTTGGGATGGGGAAATTTTCGATCCAAACCAAGCTTTTAAAAAAAACTTGGTTGTTTAGACGACTAGCTTTAAAGCACTTTTAAGCCTAAATGCTCAATCATTGGCAAAAAATCATTGTCATTTTGTAATAACCTGATTTTATGGGTAATACAATATGTGCCGATGGTTACATTTGTTGTATTACGAATCGTGATGCCACGTTGACGTAAAATACGGTAGTTTTGTGCGCTTTGCCAGGCAATTTCTTGTCCTAGTATTTCTTTAAATGGTAAACATGTTAGCAAATGTTTGGCACGTTGAAATTCCGCATCATTGCGAAAACCTTGCAAGACTTTAGTCAAAATGAGGTCGCCTACCAATGCCTCACCCTTCGCAAGTATTTCTTCCAACAACTCCGTTTTTGGGTTCATACTACCACTAAAGTAGCCAGCCCATACCGACGACTCTGGTAAAATCATTGGTTCTCCTGCTTGTTATTGTCATCATCGTCCCAACCCCAGCTCATTTTGCCTCGTAACTGGCGAATCTGTTGTTGAGCCTGCGTGTGAACATAAAAATTCAGTGCTTTTTCAACAACGGCTTTTTTCGTTGCCACGCCACTGAATTCTTGAGCTTTTTTAAAAATTTCGTCGTCAATATTGACGTTGATACGCATGGTGTTACCTCTAGTTTACTATTCTGTGTGCAAAGCTATTCGCCTTCACATTTGTGTATATTATAAAAACAAAATTAATATGTCAAATATCTAGTTGAGTCAAAGAGCACAGTTTTTGAAAAGATTGTTTATATCAAACGGTGTTCACAGTCCTCACATATTCCACCGCCCGTTCTAATTTTTCCCGCTCTGTGTAAAAATGTGGTGAAAATCGTATGCCCCCCCCACGTTGACTACATACCACTCCTTGTGCCGATAGATGATGGAATAAGGTGGTCACCTCTATTTGCCGATGACGAAAAGTAATAATCCCCGCGTAACGATGTTTTTGGTGAGGAGATAGTATCTCTATATCGGGCAATTGCGTTAAACTTTCTATTAAATAGCGGGTATTATCCAACACTTTTTCTTCTACCATGCGCATACCCACCTCTGCAAACAAAGACAAACTTGCGCTGAGGGCATGTATGCCTAACATGTTGGGGCTACCACATTCAAAGCGCCGGGCATCATTGGCCACTGCCCAACTTTTAGCATCAAAGTTAAGCGGATTTTCCACCATATGCCAACCATATTGTTTGAGCTGTAATTGTTCGCGCACTTCTGCTTTGCAGTAAAACACAGCGACACCTTCAGGCCCCAACATCCATTTATGCCCATCCGCCATAACAAAATCAGCATGTATCGCTTGGGCGTCAAATTGTAACGCACCTAAACTTTGAATCGCATCGACACAAAATAAAATCTTGTTATCGCGGCAAAAAGTGCCTATTTTGGCTAAATCCATGCGTAAACCACTGGCATATTGTACCGCACTGACGGCAATCAAGCGTGTATGCTCATCCACTAGGGCAAACAGGGCGGCCTCCGGATCGGCTGTATGAGATATATCAGCTTGGCGCACTGTCGCATTTGGCAAAGATTCCCAAACAATGCGATTGGATGGAAATTCTTGATTCGTAATGACGATATTGTCGCCCTTTTGCCATGCCAATCCGTAAGCAACGACGGAGAGCGCC
>CAYFOB010000229.1:0-1976 GCA_964344525.1 uncultured Thiomargarita sp. | reverse complement strand
TTTTTAATAGGGCAACATCGGGGGCATTGAGCAAGGCGCATAATTGCTCACGCAAAAACTGTTCTTGTTTTAGCCATTGTGGGTAATTTTTTGCACCTTGAGTCACATTTTCTAGGGCAAAACGTTGCACCGCTTCGGCAGTGCGTTTGGGCCAAGGAGAGGTAGCGGCATGGTTAAGATAGATAATATCATCATTAAGAGAGAATTCTTGATTAAAATTTTGGGACACAATTTTTGCCTCATTTTATTTTTTATTATAAACATCTCTGTTAACTACTTGAAGGCGCTCATTTGGCCAAATGATGAGCGCCAACTTATTGCGCAATAAGGACAATCAAATGGATCAACAAAAATTGCAAGACATTCAAGAAGAATTGAGCGAACAATTTCAAGAAGAGCCCATTGACCCTGTCAAACAAATACGCGCGCTCGTCGCATTGGGGAGTTGCTTAATATTAGGTCTGTTGGGTCTATTTTTATTTGATGGTCAACTTTGGGGGTTTAACATTCCTGTATTTGCCTTATTGTTGGCAGGCAGCCTTTGGGTTATCAGAAATTTAGAGCATCAGCCCCTCACATTAACTGAGTATGCGTTGGTAGCCAGCGGTTTATTTTTTGCGATGACTTTGGCATGGCGTGATTCATTGGTACTGAATGGGCTCAGTTTGTTGGGCATTTTTTTGACAATGAATCTCGCTTTTAGACTGGGAACAAGGCAACAGCTACAACGCATTGATATTTTTGATGCATTTTTCGACTTATATTCGTCGAGCATGTATGGACTTTCTAGCTATTATGATTTAATCACTCAAGATATACGATGGAATGATCTTCAAAAACGTTGGGGGGGGGTTGAACGTGCCTTTTTCAGAGGATTATTTATTACCATACCACTATTATTGATATTTGGTTATTTACTCATAACCTCCGATACCCGCTTTGAAATCCAAGTAAACAAATTATTGGATTGGGGGTGGGATGGGGAGACTGTTATACGATACATGCTAACATTTATTCTCTGTGGTTGGGTGGCAGCGGCTGTGTTGCGCGGCGGAGTGGTCAATCAGGATTTAGAGGTGAGTCAGGAGCGCCTAACGCCACCTACCTCATGGAAATTAGGCAATGTTGAAGTTTTTATGATGCTCGGTGCGCTCAACCTGCTGTTTTTAAGTTTTATTGCGGTGCAATTTACCTATTTTTTTGGCGGCGAAGCGCTGGTGCGATCCCCAGAGGGCCCAACGTATGCCAATTACGCACGGCATGGTTTTTTTGAATTGGTGACAGTAGCGGTGCTGGTAATCACCTTGTTACTTTTAATGGACTGGTTGCACGAGCCGTCTAGTCAATTGCAAAAAAGATTTTACCAATTGTTATCAGCAACAATGGTGGTCATGACGATGATACTTGAGGCTTCAGCCGCGCATCGCATGTATTTGTACACTAGCGAATTTGGCATGACGGAATTGCGTTTTTATACCAGCGTTTTTATGGTATGGCTGGTGGTGCTGTTTATATGGTTTACTATCACGGTGCTACGTGAGCAACGAGAGCGTTTTACTTTTGGCGCGGTGTTGACAACTATGGCGTTTATTGGATTGTTACATGTAGGCAACCCAGATGCACGTATTACCGAATTTAATTTAACGCTGCAAAACAAACAAGAGTTTGATGCCACGTATATGACCTCATTAAGCGCAGACGCAGTGCCCACTTTGGTGGCCGCATTACCCAAACTGCCAAAATCGCAACGCTGCAAATTATGGCAGGGCTTACAATCTCACCAAGTCCTACAGGCATCAGAAGATTGGCGGCATTTTAATTTGGGGCGGGTTTTGGCTAAAGAGTCATTGTTGTTGGAGCCATTATCTGATTGTTGGGTGCTTGGCAAAGGATGATGCCCAAGTCGTTTCCTGATTGGATGAGGTACACAATATTGCTTTTAGAAATTGTCAAAAACCACAAGGATCGTTAAGATC
>CAYFOB010000228.1:0-6707 GCA_964344525.1 uncultured Thiomargarita sp. | reverse complement strand
TATATATTCTATAAATGACATTTTGTTATAATTTAACTATATTATTAAATAATAATATAATTGCACGAAATCGCTGATAAGGACTTTCTGATCACGTTTTTGGATGAACTTGATGTAGAATATTGTAAGATAACAAGTTTTTGTTGCAGCAAAGAGGAATGTATAAATGCTAACATTCAAGAAATCAAAAAATGATCTTCTTTTTCAGGAAGGCAATAATCACCCAGCTAAAAGCCCTAGTCATCCTAAGGAAACAGAAAAAAAGCTTTGGAAGTTGATGATTATTGATGATGAAGAGGTGTTACATGCTCTTACCCGCATGGTATTTCAAGGTTTCACTTTCAAAGGGCAACGCCTAAAAATCATCAGTGCCTATTCTGGAAAAGAAGCCAAAACTTTGATACAAGAACATCCTGATACGCATGTTATGCTACTCGATGTGGTCATGGAAACGGACGATGCAGGCTTAAAATTTGTCCATTATGTCCGAAATGAACTGAAAAATCAGTTCGTCCGTATTATTTTGCGTACTGGGCAACCGGGGCAAGCGCCAGAAAGTCAAGTGATCATGGAATACGATATCAATGATTACAAAGAAAAGTCTGATCTGACAGCTCAAAAATTAATCACTGCTGTTACAGCTGCATTACGAGCCTACAATGACCTAAAAACAATAGAACAATTGGTCACCTCCAATGATCAACTTGAACAACGAGTTCGAGAAAGAACAAGCGAACTTCACAAAACCAATCAACAACTCCAACAAGAAATTGAGGAACGCATACAAGCTGAAGAAGCATTAAGGCAGAGTACAGATAGATTGTTATCTATTATCAATAATTCAGCTGCGCTCATTTACCTTAAAGACACCAAGGGCAAATATCTTTTGGTTAATCAGCAATATGAGATCGTTTTTAAGGTCAATAATCAGGCAATTAAGGGAAAAACAGATTATGACCTATTACCAAAAAAAATCGCTGAACAACTTGTGGAAAATGATAAAAAAGTACTTGAAGCGGCAAAGGCGCTTCAATTTGAGGAAGAAATTCCGCATGATGATGGTTTACATACCTACATTTCGGTCAAATTTCCCTTATTTGATCAAGATAGAAAACCGTACCGGATATGTGCTATATCCACCGACATCACTGAGCGCCAGCGTAGTGAAGAAAAAATGCGCCATCTGTCGAGCGCACTTGAACAAACAGCAGACACGGTGATAATTACTGATAAAAGTGGCATTATAGAATATGTCAATCAGGGCTTTGAAAGGGTGACTGGTTATCGCAAAGTTGATGTATTGGGTAGAAAACCGAATATATTGAAATCCGGAAAACAAGGCAAGGCATTCTACAAGACCCTTTGGGATACCATTCTGCAAGGTAAAATTTTTAGTGAGGTATTCATTAATCGGAAAAAAGATGGAAACATTTTTTACGAAGAAAAAACCATCACTCCACTCAAAGACAGTAAGGGGAATGTGACCCATTTCACCGCCACCGGTAAAGACATCAGTGAACGCATGGAAACTCATAAGCGCATTCAGCATATGGCGCATCACGATGCTTTGACTGGCTTGCCAAACCGCACACTGTTGGAAGATCGCCTAAAGCAAGCATTGGGTCGTATGCGTTGGCACAAACGTTATGTTGCTGTACTTTTTATGGATATGGATCGTTTTAAAATCATTAATGATACATTAGGACATGATGTGGGTGATCAATTATTACAAACTATGTCAAAGCGTTTACTAAATTGTGTGCGAGAAGGAGATACTGTTGCACGGCTTGGTGGTGATGAATTTTCGATTATTTTAAATGATATTGCCTCAGAAAATGATATTGTACCGATTGCACAGTCTATTTTGAATGCGATGGCACAACCTTTTATATATAAACAACGGGAATTGTTTATTTCCAGCAGTATCGGCATTAGTCTCTTTCCGCTTGATGGCGAAGATACGCAAACTTTGTTAAAAAAAGCGGACATTGCCATGTACCAAGCTAAAGCACAGGGGGGAAATAATTACAAATTTTACAGCAAAGAAGATGATAACAAAGCAATCGAACGTCTCACCTTGGAAACAAATCTGCGGCATGCATTGGAACGATCAGAATTTCTTCTTCATTATCAACCGCAATTGGATTTACATAGTGGCAAGATAACCGGTGTGGAAGCTTTATTGCGTTGGCAACATCCCGAATTAAAAATGGTTGCCCCTTTACACTTTATTCCATTGTTGGAAGAAATTGGGCTAATTATTCCAGTCGGTGAATGGGTACTGCACCATGCCTGTCAGCAAGGCAAAATTTGGCAAGACAACAATTTGCCATTACAACATCTTGCTGTCAATCTTTCTATTTGCCAGTTCCAACAACAGGATTTTGTCAAAAGGATTGAGCAAATTTTGAGCGAAACGGGATTTCAGCCGCAATATTTGGTACTTGAAATTACTGAAGGTGTGCTGGCAAAAAACATCACCGCAGCTGCCAAAACACTACATGAGTTACATGAAATGGGGATTCAATTGTCCATTGACGATTTTGGCACAGGTTATTCTTCGATGAACTATTTAAAACGTTTACCCCTTAACATGATCAAGATTGATAAAACTTTTGTGAGTGATATTACCGAAAACCAAAATGATGCTTCAATTTGTTCTGGTATCATCACCCTTGGACATGCGCTTAACTTAAATGTCATTGCTGAAGGTGTAGAAACGCTTGAACAATTATATATTCTCAAAGCAGAAAATTGTGATGAAATTCAGGGGTATTTGTGCAGTTATCCTTTACCTGCAGAACAAATTGTAGAGTTTATACGTAAAGAAAATTGTCAGAAAATTGGAGCCAATGTTTTTACAAGTTAAAGGCTCGTCAGCAGATGAATGCATTCCCAAGCGGTTTTGAGCGTTCAGGGCTTGGGAATGCTTCGATAGTGGAGGTGTCAGTACAAAATGGCTAAAATTCTTATTGTCGATGATGAAAGACAAATCATTCAACAACTGAGAGCAGTGCTGTCTGAATCTGGTTATATACATGATTTTGTGAGCAAAACAGAATTGCTTTTTCAAAAACTTGAGCGGGATACATTTGATCTCATTTTGTTAGATGTGTATATGCCAGGAACAGATGGGGTAGAATTGTTAAAACAACTTAAAGCGCACCCTGTTTATAAAAGCATTCCAGTCATCATGTTGACAGGGGATATGGATGATCAATTGCTCTCAAAGTGTTTTGATTATGGAAGTACAGATTTTGTTTATAAACCAATAAAAACCTTAGTTTTGAATGCTCGGATCAAATCCGCTTTAGCGACAAGTGACTATATTCAACAAATCAGTGATCAGAAAAAAAAACTACAAGAGTCTTTGGAACAACTTCGCCGGACTCAAGTGCAACTGGTAGAATCTGAAAAAATGGCGGCTTTGGGGGGGCTGGTGGCAGGGGTTGCCCACGAAATCAATACGCCAGTGGGAGTCGGTGTCACCGCGGCTTCGCACTTGGCAATGAAGGTGCAAGAATACAAAGAACACTACGAAAATGGACAAATGACACGAGGGGATTTTGAAGTTTTTTTAGAAACCGCAGCTGAATCTTCTGATATGATCCTGACTAATTTGTGTCGTGCTGCCAATTTGATCCGAAGCTTTAAACAAATTGCTGTTGATCAATCGAGTGAGGAACTGCGTCATTTTCAAATTAAACCCTATTTGGATGATGTTCTACAAAGTTTGGCGCCTAAATTTAAACGTACCCAGCATACAATGACAGTCCACTGTGCCGATGAATTGGAAGTGTACAGTTATCCTGGTGCGTTTTCCCAAATTATCACCAATCTGCTAATGAATTCCTTGAAACACGGTTTTGAAGATAAAGAAAATGGAGAAATCATTATAGACATTTCTCAGCAAAACGAAAAAATTTTATTTAAGTACAGCGATAATGGAAAAGGAATTAAGCCAGAACATCTCAAAAAAATATTTGACCCTTTTTTTACAACCAAACGAGGACAAGGAGGAACAGGACTTGGGATGCACGTTGTTTATGGCTTGGTGAATCAAACCCTTAGTGGACAAATAGAATGTACAAGTACGCCAGGTGAAGGTACAACTTTTAAACTTTGGATACCAACAAAAGCCAATGCACTTAGAAAATAATATTTAAGTTAAGGTAAAAGGAAAAAAATATATGTCTACTGAACCGACAGTATTTATTGTCGAGGACGATTCTGCTATATGTGAACGAGTAGAATTGTTAGCTAAATCGGTACAACTAAGGGCAGAAAGTTATACTTCAGCCAATAAATTTTTAGAAAATTATAATCAAAAACGCCCAGGTTGTTTAATCACCGATGTTCGTATGCCTGGTATGAGCGGACTTGAACTCCTTGAAAAACTAGCTGCGGAAACCCCCCTCTTCCTGTCATTGTCATTACTTGTAATGGCGATATATCAATGGCTGTGCGGGCTATGAAAGCTGGGGCTTTTGATTTTATTGAAAAACCAGTCAACGCACAATTGTTGCTTGAACGCATTCAACAAGCTATCAAACACGATGCCGCTCAACGATCTAAAGAGGCTCAACGTCAAGAATTGTTAAAGCGCTTGGCTGAATTGACTCCAAGAGAACGTGAAATTATGATTCAAGTGATCAAAGGTAAATCTAATAAGCTTATAGCCCGTGAACTCAATATCAGTAATAAAACGGTTGAAGCGCATCGAACTAAGATTATGGAAAAAACGCAAGCTGCTAATTTGGCTGAATTAGTACGCATAGGGATGATTTGTGAGCTTTTCTGAATCAGAAGTCCAGGCTAAAAGCTCTAGTTTCTTTGTGGGTTTTATAGCGCATTGAGAGGTAGTTGAGTTTTTAGCCATGAGGTTCTATTTTTTCTGCGCTGGGTATTCTCTATAAATATCTTTAATCATATAACAATTTTTTGAATTTGATATCGCAAGTTAGTAGTCCCATATTATTTATTGGTTTTATTCCTGTTATTGGTTTTAATAATGTCTTTCAAATTACCCTACGGAATCAGCAACTTTGAAAAGCTGGTTACCGAAAATAACTACTACGTTGACAGAACGCCTTACATTGAAAAATTAGAGTTGGCTAATGAGCCTTATGTCTTTTTTTTACGTCCCAGGCGATTTGGCAAAAGCTTGTTTATCTCCATGCTCAAGCATTACTACGGCTTAGAATTTGCTGACAAATTTTCAGAATTATTTGGCAAATACTACATTGGAAAAAATCCGACCCCCAAAGCCAATCGTTTTGCGGTTTTATATTTTGAATTTAGTCGGATAGATACGAGTAGCGCTGAGGCTACCTTTGAAGGTTTTTTAAGGAATGTTCATCAAGGTGTTCATAAGTTTTTAGAAACTTATACCACACTCTCAAAAGCTGAAAAAAAAGAGATACTTCAACAACGTTCCCCTGAGAGTATGTTGGTAAAGTTGTTTGAAATGTATAATAATAAGAACATCTATGTCATGATTGATGAATATGACCATTTTGCCAATGAAATTTTGGCTTTTAACTTCGATTATTTTTCAGAATTTGTCAGTCGTAACGGCTTTGTTCGCAAATTTTATGAAACGATCAAAGAAGCCACCGCCACTGGCATTGTTGATCGTTTTTTTGCAACCGGTGTCACACCGATTACCTTGGACAGTTTAACAAGTGGATTTAATATTGCTGCTAATTTATCAACTCTTCATTATTTTCACGAAATGATGGGGTTTCTGGAGCAGGATGTGAAAACGCTTTTATCGCTTTTTGCCCCTCAATTGACTGACACAGAAAGCCAACAAGTCTTAAACGACTTAAAACAATGGTATAATGGTTATATTTTTTCAAGAAAGGCAAAAACCAGACTTTATAATCCTGACATGGTTTTGTATTTTTTGAATCAATATACTTATGACAATGAATATCCTGATACCCTCATTGATAGCAATATTGCCAGTGATTATGGAAAAATTCGCCGCTTATTTCATCTGGGAGACATTGATCGCAATTACATTCTCCTTGAAGAATTGATTGAACTTGGCAGCGTGACGGGTTTATTGACAAAGCAGTTTAGTTTTGAAAAAGAATTTACCAAAAATGATTTCATCAGTTTATTATTTTATCTGGGCTTTGTTACCTTAAAAGATATAAAATTTGCCCGCTTGAAATTTTCAGTGCCCAATTATGTGATAAAAGGATTATATTGGGAATTTTTTATCGCTTCTTTGAGGGAACGACATCAACTGAATTTCGATACTGATAATGTCGGTGACAAATTAGAAGAAATGGCACAAAACAATGCCATTGCCCCTTTTGTGAGTTTAATTGAAAAGGCATTAGAAACCTTATCTAATCGTGATTTTCTGCAATTTGAAGAAAAATACATCAAAGCATTATTTGTTGGCTTTGCGAGCTTATCTAATTTGTACTTTATCAAAAGCGAACCCGAGGTTGAGCAAAAATATCCTGATATTCTGTTCCTCTATCGCCCCCCGTTTTTTCCCAACTATCAATTTTTATTTGAACTGAAATATTTGAAAAAAAAGGAGCACAAAAAATTGGAACAAATTCGTCGGAGTGCGATAAATCAAATTAAAGGTTATCTTGAATTAAAAGAAATCAAAAAATTGGAAAATTTGAAAAGTTGGCTGATTGTCTTTGTGGGTGAAAAGGCTGAGGTGGTTGAGGAAATAA
>CAYFOB010000227.1:0-6787 GCA_964344525.1 uncultured Thiomargarita sp. | reverse complement strand
ATGAAGTGATTTTGACTTATCCCTTCTTAAAAGTAATCCTTGTAGTTATTCATGGTTTTGGAACAAGAGTGCGTAACATCAGAAATAAGCAAAAACCATGCTAACATCAATATTTTTGACAGAAATTATTCAAAATTAATAAGTTATATCAATTGATTAACAACTCTATCTTGTCGTCTTTATTGCATCACGACTTGAATTTGTAGTAAATACGACAATCAACAATAATAAACATTGATAGTATCAATAATTGGATCATCAGCTACCAATTCAGCAAAACGTTGCGATAACATTTGTGCATCTGTTATATCTTGTGCGACTGTCAACGGCAAAAAAACATCCACCGCCACTTTGCCCGATAAATAATGCAAAGTAATTTGCTCAATCGCATCGGCAGCTTTTAAAGAGTGCCAACGCTGCTGCAAATGCGCAATCAGTTCCTGGCGCAAAGGCAATTTTAAATTTGGTTTAAATTTTTCATCATTTTCGGGATCAATATGTACCAACACATCCGCGATTTCATCCCTTTCCCCAACCAAACATGTTCGTACCTTTTCACCGATTTGATGCCCCTCTGACACGCTGATACGGGGATCAACCAAAATATGTACATCCACTAAAGCATCAGCGCCCATTTTGCGGGTACGTAAATCGTGCAAAGTGTGAACACCATCTACTGATTGAATAAGATTTTTAATTTCAATCAGTTGACTTTTATCGAGTCCAGTATCCACTAAATCTTTGAGACCACTCCAACCCAATGACCAACCGATATGGGCAATCATTAAACTGACTCCAATCGCTGCCACCGCATCCAACCAAAGAATACCTGCCATACTACCTGCCACCCCAACCAACACCATCACCGATGAAACCGCATCACTGCGATGATGCCAAGCATTCGCTCGCAACATTTGTGAGCGCACACGTTTGGCGACATGGATCGTGTACTGGTACAAACCTTCTTTAATTAAAATAGAAAGTACGGCAATAATTAAACTAATGCGAGTTGGTTGCCACAAAAGGGTGGGATCAAACAAGCGATGGCTGGCATCTATCAACATGCCCGCTGCTACCAATAGCAATAAAATACCAACAATCACAGTTGCCAGCGTTTCAAAACGAGCATGTCCATAAGGATGATCAGCATCAGCATCCAACGTGCTATATTTAGCGGCGACTAACACAACACCATCACTGATTAAATCAGACAAGGAGTGCAAACCATCTGCGATCAAAGCTTGCGATCTGCCATAAACACCAAATATTAGTTTAACAATTGTTAATAAAATATTACCAACCACACCCACTAATGTGACATTGCGTATGGCAAGATAACGTTCTTTTTGTAAGGAATTAAGCATAGCGCCAAATAAGGTAATTGTTTTGTTGTGTATGTAATCTATGTGATTTTTTTATCATATATTAAGGAAATGTTGGGGGCACGCGCCTTTACATAAAAAAAATTATTGGACCCAAAGTGCTTTTTAGATTTGTCAATTTGTGGTACGTTTGCAACAATGGCATTGATTTTGACACCCAACAACCCAATCTAACCAGCTCATCAAACGTCACGCAATGTACAACTTATTGCTATGAACCCAAACAATCAAAAATACGCCGAAGCCTTGCGCCGTTTGCTTGGCATAATGAACGATTTACGCGCCAAATGCCCTTGGGATAAAAAACAAACCTTTGAATCATTGCGTCATTTAACGATTGAGGAAACCTACGAGCTATCTGATGCTATTTTAGAGGAAGATTTAGAGGAAATTAAAAAAGAATTGGGCGATATTATGCTACATGTTGTTTTTTACGCCAAAATTGGCGCAGAAAAAAAGGCTTTTGATATTGGCGATGTGATCAATGGCGTTTGCGATAAATTGATTGCACGACATCCACACGTTTTTGGTGATGTGATTGTAGAAAATGAGGCGGAAGTTAAACAAAATTGGGAATTGTTAAAGCTTAAAGAAAAAAGTGGGAGTGCCCTTGTACCCAAATCATTACCAGCGCTGATTAAAGCGTTGCGTATTCAAGAAAAAGCACGTGGTGTTGGTTTTGATTGGCAAGATGCGGAGTCTGTTTGGGAAAAAGTTGAGGAGGAAATTGCTGAATTTAAAGAGAGTTTGAGCCCCGAGGCTGCCGAAAATGAATTTGGCGATTTGCTATTTTCGCTGGTAAACTATGCCCGATTTGTGGGAATTAACCCTGAAACGGCTTTGGAAAAAACCAATAAAAAATTTATCAAGCGTTTTAAATATATAGAAGCTGCTGCGCTACGTGAGGGTAAAAATTTGCAAAACATGACTTTGGCGGAAATGGATGCTTATTGGGATGAGGCTAAAAAATCATAAAAGTATTTTATTGTAAATCATAAAATATTTAATTTGAAAAAATTAGGCTTGTCCCTAATTAATTTTTGGAACTGTGATTTTTAGGCATTTATGTGATCCCCTCATAAAAATCATCTTAATTACATAAATCACAGTTTATGATTTGACCCAACCAAAAAAGACTTGACTTACAAACTTTATCAAACTAAAATTCGAGACACACTTACTTTTCAACAACTAAAATAGGACTTGTATATTATGAACCGTTACTTTACGGTAGGTAGCTTCACACTCCTTTTAACCATCTTGTTTGCATTGCATGGATGTGGTACCTCTGAAACGAAGGATAGTATGGAGGAGACAGAGGCCACTACAAAAGAAGAAATAGCGGCTGAAAAAGAAGAAGCGGCTGAACAATTGGCAACCACTCGGGGCAATGCTGATGCTGCTTTCGATGAGCTGGAAGAAAAAACCGCTGATATGGAAGCGGTTGAAGCAGGGAATTTTGATTTGGATGATGACTTAGATGATATCTCACCTGAAATGGGTGTTTCTGCTGAGGATAACGTTGATGCGGATATCTCCGATGATTTTGAAGACACCGCCTCTGATGTAGATACTTCTGATGATGACTTTACCTTTGAGACGGAGACTCCCGATGATCTTGGAGACTTCTCCTCTACAGAATCTGGAGATTTTACCACAAAAACCATTACCTTCACTTCAGGCACAAGCTGGAACAAATATGAGTACTCTGCTGATCTTCAAGCAGTAGCTGACTATTTGGTAGCTAATCCGGGCGCTTCGATGCAAATTGAAGGATATACAGATACTGCTGGCTCGGAAAGTGCCAATGATAGACTTTCCATGAGACGGGCAGAAGCGGTTTTGAATGCTTTGGTTCAAGATCACAGTGTTGATCCTTCGCGTCTCATCACGATACCATATGGGGAATACAACACAATACCTGGATTGGATGGAAGAGATCCAGCTAACCGACGTGTTGAAATACGCCTTAAATAAAGCCTAATCCCCGCTTTTAAGTTGGAGTGCAAGGTTCACTTGCACCCCAGCTCATCATGCTACTTGCGCCATCCCAACAGCAACAAAACACTCCCCACGCCTCCTAACACAAACCCCAGCGAAAGTAAATTCCAATTAAAAATTCCCCAAGCTTTTAAAGATATAATAATACTAGCGCTGATAATTAACGAGCTACCAACGACAACCAACTTGAAACGTTCATGCCATTGGCGCATTTCTGTGGTTAAGTTTGTCAGCTCACGACTAAGGCGTTTGCTGTGTTCAAAGTTCGCTTGATGTTGGACAAAAGCGTCATGTACTAACATTGGTAACTCTGGCATATTTTCTGCCCAAAGTGGTAAATTCGTACGAATACCTTTGAGAAAGGCGCGTAACCCAACCCGCTCATCCATCCAACGTTCTAAAAAAGGTTTGGCTGTTTGCCATAAATCTAATTCTGGATACAATTCGCGCCCAACGCCTTCAATATTCAACAACGTTTTTTGTAGCAACACCAATTGTGGTTGCACCTCCATATGAAAACGCCGCGCGGTTTGAAATAAGCGCAATAAAACCATACCAAAAGAAATTTCTTTTAAAGGCTTATCAAAAATCGGCTCACACACGCTACGAATAGCACCTTCAAATTCTTCTATCCGCGTATTTGGTGGCACCCATTCCGAATGAACATGCAATTCTGCCACGCGATGATAATCGCGACGAAAAAAGGCTAAAAAATTAGCCGCTAAATAGTGTTGATCCTCGGTGCTCAAAGTGCCCATAATGCCAAAATCCACAGCAATATAGGAAGGGCGGCTAGGATTGCGGGTATCGACAAAAATATTGCCCGGATGCATGTCTGCATGGAAAAAGTTATCCCTAAAAACTTGGGTGAAAAAAATTTCAACCCCCGCATCTGCCAAATGTTTTAAATTAGCCCCTTGACGTTTTAAAGTGGCCACATCACTGACAGGAATACCCTTAATGCGTTCCATCACCATAACATTAGGGAGCGTGTAATCCCATTCGACTTCAGGCACATAAAGCAAATCAGACTCCTTGAAATTACGTCTGAGTTGAGCCGCATTAGCGGCTTCTCGCAGTAAATCCAATTCATCTTGAAGGTTTTTCTCAAATTCAGCAACCACTTCTCGCGGGCGTAAGCGACGTCCTTCAACCCAATAACGATTAGCCAAATCGGCAAAAAGGTAAAGTAATTCAATATCTTTACGAATCAAACGTTGAATACCTGGGCGTAGTACCTTAACAACAACAAAGCGTCCATTATGCAAACGCGCGGCATGCACTTGGGCAATAGATGCAGCCGCAATGGGGGTAGTGTCAAATTCGGCAAAAACGTCAGACAGGGGGCGAGCGTAAGCGCGTTCTAAAATTTTGCGGGCTTCATCCCCACTAAACGGGGCCACTTTATCTTGCAATTTGGCCAACTCTAATGCAATATCATCGGGCAATAAATCACGGCGGGTGGACAAAATTTGCCCAAATTTGACAAAAATGGGTCCCAATTCTTCTAAGGCAAGACGAATGCGCATCCCACGCGTCAGGTGTTTGGGGCATAACCAATAACCAGGCGCAAAACAAGCTAAGAGGCGCAAAGGGCGAAATATCTTAGTAGAAAGTAACAACTCATCAAGCCCATAACGCACAATAATGCGGTAAATGGTGAATAAACGAATGACTTGACGGAAAATTTTCATGCCAATCGTTCTACCCTTTGTTCTAAACGTTCAATATCACGACGTAATATCTCTATAGCTTTAAAAAAAGTCTCCATTTCTACACGGCTGGGCACAAAATGATTAAGGCTATCACGGCTTTGAGTTTGGCATTGTTTGATCAATGTACCTAATTTATGCGTGGGTACCTCTCCTAAGTGCTGTGCCAATTGCTCTTCCCAATCAATGTTTAATTCTCTCAAAAGTTGCAACAATTGTTGGGCAATATCAATGTCCCCTGTAATCGTAATGTCAGGATTATTTGACAATGTCACCTCTTGCTGTACCAATAGGCGTAACAAGGTAAAAGGCGCACTACTCATGCGAACATCAACTTCACCGTTATAGTCGCTCAGTACAATAACGCCTTGATTATCAGGAAATAAGGTGAAATTGAGATCAAATCCACTTAACTCAATACGAATAATTTTGCCCGAAAGCTTATTTAAAACTTCTAAACTGCTTTGATCCCAATGCAGGGCTTGATTAAGCTGCGTTTCTAAGGTGGTTGCGAGTATTTTATTTAGCAACGGTCGTATGTCTCTAGTTGATGTTTAATGGTAACTTTTCACAAGTTGGGCTAAGGAAACAGTGGCTTCATCATGTATGATCACCGCCGTGCCAGCGATTTTATCATGCCAGCCTCGTTTACGCTTATCCACAATAATCCACAAAAAACCTAAGCCCAATGGTAACAAAGAGATGATATATCCAAAAAAACGTAATAAGGCTTGCGTAAACTTGATGCGTTCCCCAGTACGAGCATTCACAATTTGACAATCAAATAGCAATTTGCCTGGCGTTGCCCCGTATGCGATCCAAAACCATAAAGTGAATAAAGTTAAAATGAGCAAAGCTGGCAATGCTTGGGTAACCAAAAATATTTGTAACCCAACAGAGTTTGAAAATGTATCGAAAGTGTGTTGTAAATTGGCGTAATCACCAGCGGCGCTTATGTACAACAATACCCCCAATAAGGGGGCTATCCATAACAGATCCACTAGAAGCGCCATAATACGCCGCCAAAATCCGACATATTCAGTCAAGGAAGTTATCACAATTTATATCCCCTATGCACTGCGACAATGCCACCACTTAAATTATGGTAATCGCAGCGTTCAAAGCCCACATTTTGCATCATTTGCAACAAAGTTTCTTGATTAGGATGCATACGAATGGACTCTGCCAAATAGCGGTAACTATCATCATCTTTAACAATCAATTTGCCCAAGAAAGGTAACACTTTGAAAGAATAAGTATCATAAAAAGGCTTTAATGGGCGGATTTTGAGTTCAGAAAATTCCAACACCAATACCACCCCGCCCGGTTTTAACACTCGTAACATTGAAGCCAGGGCAACCTCCTTATCAGTCACATTACGCAATCCAAAAGCGATCGTAATTATATCAAAAGTGTTATCAGCAAAGGGCAACGATTCAGCATTGACTTGAGCATAGTTAACTAACACACCCTTATTAAGCAAACGCTCGCGCCCCACTTTCAACATGCTAGCGTTAATATCAGCCAAAACAACTTGCCCTTGGGAACCGACTAATTTTGCAAACTTACCCGCTAAATCACCAGTTCCCCCAGCCAAATCAAGTACATGTTGTCCAGGCTGCACACCTGATAATTGAATAGTAAAGCGTTTCCACAAACGATGTATGCCAAAAGACATAAGATCATTCATCA
>CAYFOB010000226.1:4340-6796 GCA_964344525.1 uncultured Thiomargarita sp. | reverse complement strand
TAAAGTTTGGACTCCTACCAGAAAATCCGAAAACTTGAACGTTTGAAGTATATATATAAAACTGTAGCAGAATTTTTACTGCTTATCAGCTAATAGTTACCAATTATCATAATTGCATTAATTGTGCCAATAAACAGGACAGTCGTATGAAACCGACCAAAAAATTTTCAGTGATTTTAATGACCCTATTTGCATTTATTTTGTCGGCTATGACAATCGCAGTGATTTATGCGATGGAACAGTTTGTTAACAGGCAAAACCAAATCACAAAGGCTATCTTACAGGGCGATGAACTTGCTATTAAAACCTTAGAAGGTACTGCGCCAAAAATACAAAAACAAATAATCAAAGACGTGCTTGTTAAAAAAGCATTGGTTCATTTTTATCTGCAACAAACAGATCATCCAATTTTGCACATATCAAAAACTTATGACGATGCCCTTGAGGTGGCGCTTTTTAAAGATGAATGGGTTTATCGCACATTGATGGCGCATTATGATCATCAAATAAATGTTGAAATAAAGGCAGATAATTTTGACAAGGCTTTCTTGTTGTTAGAGTCGCTCAAGAGCAAATATCCCAGCTCTAGGGAACTCTCTGAGAAATCTAAAAATATCCAAGATCAAAAACGGATACGATTAGCTTTTTTAATCCAGCAGTATGTCAAGGAAATCAATCAGGCTTTGACGAAAAAAAACTATGAACATGCTGAAAAAGTGTTATTAGATTGGCAAACTCTACTTCCCACACCCTCAGAGCAACGTGATCTACTCCAAAAACGCTTAGCCCTTTACCAACAATTCGATAACATCATTGTTGATTTGACAGGATATGATGATCAAAAAATTGTGAATAGACTTGATCAATTGACAATTGCACCAGCCTTGCAAAAGGAAGTACTTAAAATGGTTGAAGTCCAAAAAAGTTTACTGAGATATCACCTCAATGAGGCATTGGCGCTAATGAGGCTTAAAAAGCCGGAAATCAATCTTGAGCCAAGAATGGCGCTCAGGTTAGAGGAAATCTTAGCAGCAGCGCATCAAATACGTTCAGATACTGTTCAAGAAATAGTTAAGCAACTGCAAACGTGTGAAGCGCATTATAAGGCTAACCGCCTAACAACGGGAAAACCAGGGACAGCGCTGGATTGTTATCAAGCAATTCTGAAGAAATATCCTGGTAACATTGAGGCTTTGAAGGGATTAAAAAAACTCGAAAGCCGTTACGAAGCATGGGCAAAAGCCGCTTTACAACAGAATAAATTGGACAAAGTGAAAATTTATCTTGCGGGAATAAAAAGAGTTAATCCAACTTCGCTGAGTTTAAAACGTTTAGAAGCCGCTTTGATGGAAGCGGAATAGGGATGTTTTTCTTGCGAAACAGACCAATAATAAGAGATAATAAATCCAAGGTATGTCCAATCCTTGTAGTTAGAAATTTGTAATGAACGATAATGTCTATTAACTGAGTGGGCACGCTAAAAACCTCTATAACACTGTTAACCCATTTGCTAACATGTCAATACTTATCAATAAAATTTCTATCTCTATGAATAGATTGTTGCTGCTAGTTTGTGGTTTGTGCTGTGCATCATTAGCATTTGCCATTGATAACATCACACTCAAATTGGGTTCAATTGGGGGCACGGGGTGGCAAACAGAGGGAGTCGTCGCGCAGTTGCGTTGGATAAACGATAATCAAATAGCATTGAAGCTGCATATCGCTACTCTAACTCTACCAGACTTAAAAAAACCCCTCAAAAACCTCATTTTAAAATGTCAACGCGCCAAGTACAATGCAGAGCAAATCGCATGCCACCAAGCCAATTTACACATAGGCGGAAACTTGCTGGATAACCCCTCTGTTAATTTATCATTTGCCTATTCTTTTAATTCACAACGTCTTGATTTTCGCCTAGATAAGCTTGCCTTAGCTGGGAGCAATGTGACATTGCAAGCAAAATCGACACAGGCAGGTTGGCAGGCTCAGATGAATATTGATGGACTTGCCTTTGATAAACTCCTCACTCAATTAGGCACACTCATAGACTTGCCGCCCGAAATAAACGTGGGTGGTAACGCAACTTTAGAAGCCAAAATTTCTGGCGATACTGATGTACGTCACGCCTCCATAAAAGCACAAATAAATGGCTTAAGCTTTTCTCACACAGAGATGGCGCAAACTGTGGAAAATATGGCGCTAAAAATCGCGCTCAAAGCCAAAAAAAAATCCCCTTCAGGATTTCAGGTACAAGGAATGTTGACAGTCAATCGGGGCGACGTCTGTATTGACTGTTCCCATGCAAACAAACAACCAGCGAAAATAAAAATTAAAAGCTATGAGCCAGTCAACATGAAAGTGAATTTGGACTGGCAACCAGAACGTTTAACTGTGCATCAACTTGCCTTGAGTCACACCAACGTCATAAATCTGCAAAGCAACGGCGAATTGACTTT